>JAGQLK010000062.1 GCA_020429485.1 Candidatus Dojkabacteria bacterium
ATTGGGATACCTAGCCAATTCATTAATGGGCTTAGTTATGGATTCTATCAACTAACTGGCTCAGGAATATTATTTGAAATAACTGTAAGGCTATCCAATGCTGTAGCTGCTGGAATTTTTGGTTTGATATCTGTATGGAATCGAGGAAGAATGAAAAAAGTATACGGGCCAAGAGATATGAGGGATATTGAAGAAGAGCAAAAAGAACCAGAATCTGAATTTAACGAAGAAATACCTTCATCGCAGCTACCAATTACATCTGATAACAACTAGATTAGAAGACTTTGTTTTGGTATAATCCATAGCGATTATATACAAAACCAATGTCGGAGTTAGAATTCTACCCAATTCAACCAGAAGGATACAGCGGTCCTATCCAATTTCATTATTACCAGGTTCTACCTGGAATTAATGTATCTCATGTTGTAGTAAATCATGTACGCCCTGATGAAACCGCCGCCGCAATCAAAGCATATAACGAACAGATTCAATTTGATCGTTTTTTTGGTAACACTACAGTAGTACCCAAATTAGTGCTTGCTGAAGCTCCAGATGACATGCAAACATACTATGCGCAGGAACTTAAGTGCCCTGTAAAGAACCCTTTCTTGGAGCCACTCTCTACCAGAGCACTAGAGCTATTCTGTAGTGATACTAGATTACGTGGCCTAACTAAAGAAGAAAGAGAAGTTGGTTTCTGGTCCGCATGGGAATATATTCAAAGCCAGGGTCAAATACCAACAGATGATATACAAGCAGGTCTTGAAACTGCATTTTCCTATAGATATCCAAATGGAGACTATCAAACTAGGCTAAGTGGCTTAAGACAGTCTCTTATAAGTCAGGGATATGGGATGAATAGATACCTAGCTGCTGGTATGAACTATTTCACAGTATTTAGAGAAGACCTATCTGCGGATAATCAAAAATCTCTTGTTAGAGAGCTTAGACTGAGTCCAGCTGGACATACAATGGTGATGGCAGGAGCCATTCACAATAATACAGTTGTTAACTCTCTATATCAACTACGCCATGAGCTTGCTGGATTTTAACTAAAAGCGCCCCACTCAACTCGACTTAGATTCTTAAAGTATAAAATTCTTATTGCTTAGCATAATTTAATGCTAAAATAATTCTTATCACTAATTAAGGAAGAATTTAAATGGACTATTCAGAGCAAGCTATTCTTGAACATAAGAAGCATAAGGGTAAATTAGAAACAAAATCAAAATTGCCAGTAACCAACAAAGACGAATTGTCAGTGGCATATACACCAGGTGTTGCTGCTGTTTCAAAAGTAATATCTGAAAATCCAGAGTTAGCAAAAGACCTTACCATTAAAGGAAACCTTGTTGCAGTTATATCTGATGGATCTGCAGTTCTTGGTTTAGGTAATATTGGTCCTGAGGCTGCAATACCAGTTATGGAAGGTAAGGCTGTACTTTTCAAAGAGTTTGCTGATATAGATGCTATCCCCATTGTATTAGATACACAAGATACTGAGGAGATAATCCAAACTATAAAAATTATTGCACCATCGTTTTCTGGAATAAACTTAGAAGATATTTCTGCCCCAAGATGTTTTGAGATCGAACAGAGACTAAAAGAAGAATTGAATATTCCAGTATTCCATGATGATCAACATGGAACTGCAATAGTTGTCTTAGCTGGATTAATTAATGCATTAAAGGTTGTAAACAAAGAAATAGATGCCATTAAAGTAGTTATTAACGGTGTAGGGGCTGCAGGTACATCTATTGCAAAGCTCTTAAAGCAAAGTGGAGTAAAGCACATTACTGCAGTTGATTCAAAAGGGATAATAAATAGCAACCGAACAGACCTAAATGAAGTAAAAACGAACTTACTCAATATTCTTGAATCTAATAGTCCAGATGGATCACTTGCTGATGCGGTTAAGGACACAGACATATTTATTGGGGTAAGTGTAGCAGGTGTCCTAAGTCAAGAAATGGTAAGAAGTATGAATAGTGATCCAGTAATTATAGCAATGGCAAATCCTGTTCCTGAAATACTTCCTGATGATGCAAAAGAAGCTGGTGCTAAAATAATTGCTACAGGAAGATCTGATTTTCCTAATCAGATAAATAATGTTTTGGCATTCCCAGGAGTATTTCGAGGTGCTTTAGACAATAGAGTTGTGCAAATAACAGATGAGATGAAATTAGCAGCAGCTAGAGCTATAGCAGACATTGTCACAAATCCTGATGCTGAAAATATTATCCCATCACCCTTTAACAAAGATGTGGTTAAAGCAGTTGCGCAAAGTATTAGATAAACAAATCAATTTCTTTGCACATAGCTTAGAATCTTTGTATAGACCTGACAAGACATCTCTAAGTCTTTCATAAGTACATATTCATCTGCTTTGTGAGATTGTCCATTTGTTCCACCCCCAAAGGAAAATATCTTAGCCTCTGGGTAGCGATCAGTTAACATAGCCAAATCGAGATATCCAAAGTTAGCCGCATCTAATAGCTCTGAATTATTTGTTACACTCCGTATGCATTCATATATACCATTAATCTTATCTAATGGAGTTTCGTAAGCATTAAGCTCATGCCGCACATCTAGCTTAGAAATTCTAAGTCCTTCTGTTTCTGCTAGTCTCTTCAATAAATCTTTGAGCCAGTTGATATCAATACCAGGAATAGTTCTGATTTCTAGAATTGCACTCAAGAAATCTGGTATCTTATTACCCTGGCTAGAAAAGCTATATTTATTGTTTTTGTCTATCAATGATCCACCTTGCATTTGCGCAATATTTAGCGTTGGCTTTCCTAAAGATTCTGACTCAAAACACTCAAGCTCAGCTAATAAGTTATCTATCATCTTCAGAAAGCCAATGTTTACACTCGCTCCACTCATAGGGTTTGCGCTATGTCCTGTCACTCCACTCAGTTCTAATTCAATCTCGATTAAACCTCGACATCCATTACCCATCACTAAACCTGTTCCATCAACTGACATAATATATTCTGGACTTAACATAGTTGCTAATTCTGAATTAACAAATTTTTTCATACCTAAAAAGTCATATTCCTCATCAACATACAAGAGTAACGATATTCCTTCTAGTTTTTGAGTATTACTTAATGCTGTTAGAAAGCTAGCAGTATTGCCTTTTGTATCGCTACTTCCCAATCCGAATACTTTACCATCCCTCTCTATTGCTTGAAGTGGATCCACAGTCCAGCCCGTTCCGGGCTGGACTGTATCTGTGTGATTCACTATCAGAAACTTGCATTGTTTACCATCTGTGATAAATAGATTTTCTCTATTATTAGCTACTCTTTGTCGCTGCACAGAAAAGCCTTTTAGATTTTCTAGTACATATCCTTCTAAGTAGTCCACATATGCTTTTTCATACTGCTTACCGTCTGAATAACTCTTTTTCGAAATTGAATTTTTTAGTAGCTCTTTCATGATATAAATCTATTTAAATGCTAAATAAAAGTTTCTTAGTAAACCATTAATTTGATAATTATCACCATCTGGGACAAATGCTAAGAAATCAAAACCCGCCGCATTCAGATCGCGATTCTTCAATGAAAGCCATGGTAAATTGACTGTTCTGCCACAGATCAAATCTGCACCTAGTTCAGTAGCTAACATTCTTCTTTCTTCCCCCAATAGCTTACCTATACCTAAGCCTTGATAGGAATTATCTACACATGTCTCATTATCATAGAATAATACATCCTGTTCAGATACACCTGTTTCTTGCATAATTGAACTCAGGATAAGCTGATTGCCAGAATACTTTCTATCTATGAGCTCACCTAATGTTATAAATCCACCTGTAGAAAAACCTACTACTCTACCTTCTACCTTTGCCATAGTAAACATACCAGGTAAGTATGCCTGAAGCATATCATTAGGAAAGTAGCTACCTACTAGATCCTCTGTAGGGTATGCTTCGGATATGCTAGTTGAACTACATGATTGACAAATACTCATTGAAGAAGTGAAATTCCCGCACTGTTGACATGCTCCCACTTCATACCAAGGATCACCTCCAAATGCTTTTTGATATACATCAGCCATTTGCAACTGTTCATCCGCTGTTAATCCAGCCCATACTAAAGCAGCCTCTTCAGGTGTATTAAATGTATAACTAACTAAATTCGGTCTTATTATTTCTTTATTTGGTTCCATAATTAAAATTCATAATAAATAAAAAAGACTCCCGAAACGGGAGTCAGAAAATTGAACATAACAAAATCTTACCCGTTACAATGGACGTGATGATGTGTATGTAATCTTGTTGTTTTATTTATTACTGGAATATTCATTATTTAAGTTGTTCAATCAGTTCATCTATATTAAGCTCTCTCTGTTCACCAGTTTCTAGATCTTTTAAGGTTATCTGACCATTTGCTATTTCTTGGGATCCATAAATTAATGCATATCTAATACCTTTCTTATCTGCATATGCAAACTGTTTACCCAATTTATCAGCACTAGTTGAAATTGTTACATTAATACCTGCTGCTCTTAGCTTTTCTCCCAATTGATACACTTCTACTTCCATACCTTCATCTACCAAGGTCAAATAAACTTTTGATTCTGAATTAAATTCTGGTAGCAAATTCCAATTCACTAAGAATTCTTTTAGAGTCATATCTCCCATTGCAAATCCGGTAGCAGGCAAGTCTTTGGCATCAAAGATCTCGATCAATCTATCAAATCTTTCACCTCCGAACATAGATCTATTGTTATCAGGGTTTAAGTCGAATACTTCATAAACTAATCCATCACTATAGTCAAAGCCTCTAATAATTGCAGGTTCAAATTCACAGTATTTAATTAGTCCAGATTTGTTTAATAAATCTGTCAGTTTACTTATATCTGCATATCCTCGATTATTATCTAATATCTCTTGAGGGATAACTTCATTCAAGGTATCTATACTTGAATTCATAAATGCCTCTATCTTATCTATTTGTTCTGTAGTTAAATCAAGCTTCACTAATTCAGAATAAAACTCCTCTTTTGATATTTTTGGTCGTTTATCCATCATTCTTCTTGCACCAACAGCTTTTTCTTCATCTAGTTCTAGGTACTCTTGCAAGAGAGCCTTGATAAGCTTTCTATCACTATAATAAAGCTTAAACATACTTTCATCAGCTCCGAATGCTCTCATGATTCCCACAATTACAGTAAAGATTTCAAAATCAGCGTTTACTGATTCTTCACCAAACATATTCACCTCTAACTGATAAAACTCTCTTCCTCTACCTTTCTGTGGTTTTTCGAATCTCCAATTGTTGCCTATCATGAACCATCTTGCTGGTTTCTGAAGTGAATTTACTCTTCCAGCTAGCATTCTTACTGTTCCAGGTGTTAGTTCTGGTCTTACAGCTAGCTTCCTTCCTGCTTTATCCTCAAAGGTAAAGAGCTGCTCATTTACAATTTCTGCACCTGTCTTTGCAGCAAAGATTTCAAATGGTTCTATAATTGGAAAATCATATTCTTCATACCCGTACATCCTACTTACATTTCGCCATGTATCGAATATATAATTTCTGATTCTCATCTCTTCTGGATAAAAATCCCTTGCTCCCTTATATGGTTGTGTTCCTATTTTATTGTTCATTTTATATTTTTAACTTTTAAATAATTGTAACACTAATTAACTAAAAAAAATCCTCCTGTATATTGGAGGATGTGGTTATAAATATTTTTTTGCTATTAATTCTTGATACGATCTAGCATAAGCTTATAACCACCCATTCCATGATGTAACCAATGGGCTACTCTAGTTATAGTAGCTGTACTAGCTCCCGTATCTTCACTAATTTTTCTGTAAGGAATTTTATTGTCTACTTTTTGAGCTACTTGCCATCTTTCAGATAAAGTCTCAATCTCTTGTTCAGTACATAAATCACGCATAAATTTTGCGCATTCTTCAACTGAACCAAGCTTTAAAAATGCCTGGTAAAGTTCAATATTCTTTTTTTCTTTTGCTGTTTGTTTTTGCATGTTTTAGCGTGTTAAAACGTGAATAATTTTAACATGGAATAACTTTTTGTCAACTAAAATTATCAAGCAAGTAATTGCAAGCCAAAAGAATTCTATTTATAGTATAATTACATACTGGTTCAGATGATCGCTGGCCTTTGGCTGGAGGAAAGTCCGGACTCCCTATGTGCTTAAGTACATAGTCATAGCACCATGGCGACATGGGTAGGCGTGAGCTTACGGAATCGGGCAACAGAAAGCAAACCGCCCTTCGACAGGCTCAGGACAAGAGACGACTAATTCTAGGATCTATTTAACTTGCTCTGAGTCTGTCGAAGAGGTAAGGATGAAAGGGTGGTGTAAGAGACCACCGCATTATTTAGTAATAAATAATGGCTGTGTAACCCCTGCTTGGAGCAACCCTGTATAGGGGCATAGATAAATGATCATCTTAATTCAATTAATTTGAAGGATACAGAATCCGGCTTACGAACCAGTTATTTAAAAGCTATGAGACAAACTACTAAAATTAATAACAATAAAATTGAATATATTGTTAAGGGTTCTGGAGACCCATTACTTTTTATTCATGGTGGAACTGTAAGTTACAGAACATATCTACCCTTTATTGATAAATTATCAGAAAAGTTTCAAGTGTATGCACTGTCATTACCAGGAGCAGGCAGATCCTCTAGCATTCCATTAAGATGGAATCACCTTGATTATGGACATTTAGTAAATTCATTTGTACAAGAACATGAAATCAAGCCTATAATCGCAGGCCATTCATATGGAGGGGCTGTGAGTGTGATTAGTAAGGCTTTGTATCCAGAGTCATTTGAAAAAGTTATTCTATTTGCTCCAGCAGGTATCCCCGTTAAGACACCATCACA
>JAGQLK010000063.1 GCA_020429485.1 Candidatus Dojkabacteria bacterium
TTCATCACCTAAAAAGCTATTAGCATCTATATTTTTAGGTGTGTAATCTGGGCTATTCCAGATAGTTCTTACTATATCCACTATTGGATACTTTGAAACTATAGCTACTCCTAAAGTCTCACTCTTAGGCAAGTAATTAAAGTGTGTACCACCTGCATAGTTGTATCCTTTTGCAGTAACTAATTTTTCTAATTCATTTGTGCCTCCAATTGGATATACAATTTCCTGTAGACACGCCACATCAATCTCTTGCTCGCTCAAATAATTTGCTATACTTTCTTTATCACGAAGAAGAGCTGTATTAAGTTGTAGATGTTTGATCTGCATAGTTATTTTTCACCTTTCCATTCTGAATAGAATTCATCAAGATAATTTAACATATAATCGTGTCGAGCATTGGCCATTTCTTTTCCAGTCTTAGTATTCATCAAATCTTTTAGAAGCAAGAGCTTCTCGTAAAAGTGATTTATCTGAGTACCTTTCTGTGTCTTATACTCTTCTTTACTCATATTTAAATTAGGCTCCTTATCTGGATTATACATTTCATTGCCCTTATATCCTCCATAAGCAAAACATCTTGCTATACCAATTGCTCCTATTGCATCTAATCTATCAGCATCTTGTACAGCTTGTCCCTCAATCGATTGCATTTTCTTAGCATTTTTACCACCCTTGAAGGAAACATTATTGACAATATCAACAACTGCTTCGATAGTTTCTGAATCAACCCCTACTTCTTGCATCCACTGTTTTGAAACCTCACCTCCAATTTTTTCATCACCATCGTGAAATTTATAATCTGCGATATCATGAAGCAAGGCAGCTAGTTCTACTACGTAAAGATTAGCTCCCTCTTTTTTACCTATCGTGATTGCATTTTTCCATACTCTGAATATATGCCACCAGTCATGACCAGAGCTTTCATCTGAAAACTTTTCTTTGAGCATATCTGCCGTTTGAGAAATTATTGCTTGCTGATTCATCTTGTAGATTTAACTATACTTTAGTATAGCAAATTTTTAGCTTTCTAAATACAGTCCTCTATCCGCAAGTAATGAGAGTATATGTGTATATGCGGCTCTTACCTCAGAGGATTCTAGTGTCAGACCTGGTCTCCTATTTACCTCTAAAACGTAATATTCATTGTTAGCTTTGGATTTTACGATATCTATTCCAGCCCAGTTTAACTGTAAAGCTCTTGCTGATCCAAGTGATACTGACTTTAGGTCCTCAGATAAATCATTAGCATCTAAAAATATTTCTTCCGCTCCTAAGTAGGCATTATTTCTAAACTCACCTTCTTGTCGGATCCTCTTTTCTGCAGAAAGAATCTTTTCTTGGCCAGATACGATTATTCTATAATCGAAATCATTAGGAATAAACTCCTGACAGATGTATTTCTTTGCTTTACCTAATTTGTATTCAATAATGTGTTTGAGCTCAGATCTTTTTTTTGCTAAAAAAATGCCTTCGCCTAATGATCCCCTAGTAACTTTGATGATTACTGGATAGTTACAAACTCGCTCAATATGTTCAATATTACCAAGCATGTGTTTAGTAACACAGTAGAATGTATTTGGAAGATTGACGTTTTTCTCTGCAAAATGCACATTATCAACCAACTTAGAACGCTCTACTTCAACTTCAGTATGTGGTATCTTCCTAGCGTCCAAATGGACAGTAATTGCATTGGCAAATTGTCTATTATTCCAGGGGCTTTTAATCCATACAAAGTCATACTCACAGATATTCTTATCTGCAACGTATATTTGAGTCTGATTATTGATTATTTCTATCCTAACTGAGGAGAAATACGATATATCTAAACTGATATCTAACTCATTCAATTCTTTTTTTAGCGAACGCAATTCTATATGCGCTCCAAGCGCAAGTACATTTAACATTTCTTTTACCTTTTTCAGTATGACTATTATATCATATATCTATACTTACTGGTTAAATCACCAATATAGGTACAGTTTTATGCTAATATCTAAATATGAATATACTTTCATTCGATCACTACAATCTTATGTTCGTATTATTATCTGCCCTGATACTGCAGATTGCTTTTTTCATAATTGCAGCAGGTTTCAAGACAGATAAGGTTACCGATCTTGCTTATGGAGGCTCTTTTGCAACTATAGCATTAGTATTAATTGTTACCCAAGATTACTCTCTTCCAGCAATAATTTGTGCTTTGATGGTTACTATTTGGGGTATCCGGTTGTCTGGGTATTTATTTTATAGAATACTTACGATTAAGAATGACAAAAGATTTGACGGTATTAGAGAGCACTTCTTAAAGTTTGCATCTTTCTGGATTCTTCAAACAGTTGCTATCTGGATCATCTTTATCCCAAGTGCAATTGTAATAACAAAAGCCCCTGCAAATATAACCTCACTGGCAATAACCGGTTTAGTTATTTGGGCAATCGGTTTTGTCATTGAAACTATTGCCGATTATCAGAAGTTTATTTTCAAACAGAATGTAAACAATAAAGGTAAATGGATTGATTCGGGATTATGGAGATATTCAAGACATCCAAACTACTTTGGGGAGATATTGTGTTGGTGGGGTATCTATATTTTTGGCATTACATATTTTCAAGGTCTAGAATTTCTTTCAATTATTAGTCCTTTATTTATCACTTTCTTACTACTCTTTGTTTCTGGAGTTCCAACACTAGAAAAAAAGTATACAGAAAGATACAAGAACAATCCCGAGTTCCAAAAGTACGTTTCTGAGACATCATTAATTATTCCTTTACCTAAAAGTAAGAATCATGATTAAAGCTATTACATTCGATCTAGATGGTGTTTATTTTCCAGAGGAAGGTAAAAAAGGATTCCATAAGAGGTTAACCGAATTAGTTGGAGATGAGAGTAAAGTCGTACACGCCCTATACAAATCACCAGAAATGCTCAAGCTAGTTACAGATGAACTCTCGGAAATAGAATTTACTGATTGGCTTAATAGCTATCTAGGGACTGAATTTACAGTTGATTCACTTGGTGAGTTCTGGACAAGAGATTATTCAATCAATGATGAAGTTAGCAGATATATTAAGTCGGCTAGAACCGCTGGTTATATATGCTGTACCTGCTCAAATAATAATAGAATCCGTGTTTCTGCTCTACAGAACAAGTTCAACTTTCTAGATGAATTCGATGTTAAAATTTTTTCATATGAATATAATGCTGTAAAACCTGAAGCGAAAATCTATAGAGCACTTCTTGAGGAAGCAGGCGTGGCAGCGGATGAGTTAGTGTACTCAGATGATAATCCAGCACGACTTGATGGAGCTATTCAACTCGGGATAAATACATTTGTGTATGAAAACTTCCAACAGTTTCAGACTGAATTATCAAAGCTAAAGGTGGAGGTCATTTAATGGATGAATTTGAAGTAACAGAAATAGTTGAGATTTTCCCACAAAAAGGTGGTTGGACTTATGTTCGCGTACCTGAAGTTTATACCGAAATGTCGAAAGAATACGCAATCCGTGGTTTAGTACCTATCTCAGCTAGAGTTGGTAAATATATATGGAATACTTCACTTTTACCTATGGGTGATGGTACTCACTTCATCGCACTAAATGCCAAGGTTAGGAAAGCGGAAGAAATAATAGTAGGTGAAAAGATAAAAATATATTTCAAGTTTAAAGTATGAGAAATCTCAAGCCCTTACTTATCGTATTTATTGTAATGACTTTAGTAGTGTTCATACTACCCTTCTTCAGTGCAGAAGGTTATTCAATAATTACTAATACAACAAGCCAGCTAGGTGCACAACTGACAAGAAACGCATGGATTATGAATCTAGTATTTGCCTCACTTGCCATTGCTACTGTTATTGATGTACTACCGGTTGTTAGGAAATATCCCTTACACTTAGCACTATTATTTTGCTTTGGAATTTCATTATTCATGACTGCTATTTTCAGACACGCACCTATTGATGAGACACTTGCCTTTAACAGTCAACATGACTATTTGCACTCCATTTTTGCCACAATAACAGGATTTAGCTTTTCCTTTCTAGCTATTGCTGCAGCATTTATAGATAGTCCCAAGAGAGATAGGATTATTGCTTTTTCTATTGGGATGCTTTCTACTTTGCTCTCTCTATTATTCTTCGTTCTACCCAATCAGGCAGGCATTTGGCAAAGAATAATCTTCCTAAGCTCATTCGCTTGGTTGATATATTTTTCTAGGGAAAAAGATTAGATATAAAAAGCAGTAAGAATAACAAAAATAACAAATGGCCAATAAATCCCAGCGGAAACTATCCATGTTATTAGTATTGAAAGTAGTAAAATATTCCCTTGATAGAATTTTCTAAACACTATTCTAAAGAGTACGTTTAGAACCACAGATGGTATTAGAAATATTAGAGTAATAAAAAATGTTACAAGTAGCATCGTACCACTTGTATTTTCTCCACAGCAGCTATCACCACTCAGAAAGATTACAAAGAAAAAGAACGGAGCAGCTATAAGCATAACTGCTCCGACTATAATTGCAGGAATATAGGTTTTGATCTTATTCAATAGCCAAATCTAATAAAGTAGGCTTCTCAGTACAGTCCTTACCATAAATTCGCACAAAGTAAATCAAATCCCAAATATCTACCACTCCATTTGGTTCGGTATTTGGTCCATCACCAAGTATGTCAGTACTTCCGCACACCCCGTAATCTACTCCTTTATCGCTACATGTCTTTCCGTATACATCAGCAAAATGAATTAAATCAGCTATGCCTAATATTCTATTTTCATCTAGATCAAGTGGTCCACACTGAGTACTCAAGGTCCTTACTGGAGTTGGTGTTGGCAATGGTTCTTCTTCACCCTCTGGGTTACAAAATATTGTTGTAGTTGCTTTCTTAGTAGCCCCTGCTATACCTTCACTTTTACTCTGAACACTCCAATAATACAATGTGTCAGGCTCAATATTTATTGTCTTGCTCACCTTTCTAGACGTATTTGGATCTGGAGAATTAACTACATGATACTGATCGTCACAAAGGTCTGTATTACAAGTCACTCCTTCTTTATCATCATTACAGTACCAACCGACCTTTTGGCCATTTGGATTTGTACATTGTTCATTATTATAGCCACTATTTGTACCTGCATCATCCACTCTAAGAGTATACGAGTCTGCAGCATTAACTATATCCCATGCCAATGTAGCAGTCTGCCCATCAGCACCACATTGAACAGTTAGATTATTTGTAGCAGGAACCATAAAGTCACAGCTATCAAATCTATACTCAAATACTCCATGATCAATGCCAGTCTCAAAGTTATTACCACATAATTCAAAAGAGTTTGGATTATCAGCACAACTTACACCAAGCATGATACTTGTTGGATTGATTGTTTTTGGGCCAGTAATGGGCTCAGTTGGATATCCTTCAACTCCTTCATATCTAATTGCTATTTGTCCAATACTTGGTATCCCACCACCTGGAGGTGTTGTTGCTGTTGGTGGATGTGTTGTACCTGGTGGAGTCGTTGCCCCTGGCGGATTTGTTGGAGCAGGTGTTGTTGTTGGATCTGGATCATTACAGAATGCTGGATAGCATGCCTGACAATCACTATTACATGCATTCCAATCACATGTTGGTCTAATTTCTTCACAGGTAGGATAGGATAAGTTTGATTCGCATTTACCTAATGAACCACCATATGTTCCTACACAAGATCCATTATCTTCATATGAACAACCTGGCTGTAAATCACAATACTCTGAGCCAAAGCTTCCACAAGTAGCCTTTGTCCAGTCGCAATGATTTCCATCTGCGCCATCAGCATCACAAACAAATTTAGGCACCAGACTTGATGAACAGGCACCTAGTACTTCTGCTCGAGGTTCAGCTGATAATGCAACTACATCATCTGTACGTGTTGATTTATCTATAGCTACATGATCCTGAGTAACAGTATTTGCAGATGCGAAATCAGATTCAGTTACCACAAAATTAGCAAATCCATTCTCGTTGGTATTCATTCTTAGTTGCACTTTATCATTACCATTCTTCAAGTATAGTTTTGCATTTGGAACTGCCTGAATACTTCCATTACCTGAATTTCTACAGGTAACCTTTGCTTGGAAGTTATAGGCATTATCCACAGCTGCAAATGTATCCTCCGGTGCTATATTACTGAGTTCATTAATATATAAGCCACCGACTACTGTTCCAACAGCCATGACACTTATACCCATTAATGTAGCAAAACTTCTGCTCTGTCTTGAGCTTTGTCTTCTGAAGATTAAAACCATAGAAATCACGAAAACAAAAGCTATGATTACTAACAGAGCATAAACAGCACTGGTTGAATCTACAGAATCAATAATCAGGTTAGTTAGAGAACTATCATTAATCTCTTCTACATAATTTTCATTAGAATACTCGCCTAATATTCCTGTATAAGAGATAAAACCACCTTCGCTTAATTGATAGCCATTGTCATTTTCCATTACTACTACTGTTCTTTCAGAACCGCTGTTAGATAACTTGATAGTAGCTAAATATTCTCCTTCAGCTATACCATCATCATTAGTAAAATCTGCACAGACATAATTTTCTGAAAGTCCTTTAGTTGGATTATCTTTATTACAATCATATTGAACTGAAAAATCAGAATCATTTACCAGCATATCCTCAAACTCTCCACCGGTAATTGATAACCTAAGTGTAAAGCCGACTGCATTTGCAGGCACATCATCAAGCTGAATATTGATCACCTTACTCTCACTACTATCTATAGTCCCCGTAGGTTCATTTGTTGATACTGCTGAGACGTTTAGAGGAAGCAGCAATAGAATAAGAGTCATCCCTATTGCCAAAAAGC
>JAGQLK010000064.1 GCA_020429485.1 Candidatus Dojkabacteria bacterium
TAGAGATGAACGTAAAGAAATGATTAATAAATTTTATGTGAAAATACTTGGTAGAGAACCTAATCAGAATGATCTAAATTACTTCTTGAATATAGGTATAAAAGAAGACGAATTAATCAAGAAAATGATTGATTCACAAGAACATGCAGATCTTGTAAACGCACGAAAAGAAGTAATTGAAACTAAGCAAAAGTATAACGATCAGCAAACTGAATTGAAGAGATTGAGAGCATATGTAGAAGATACAAAAAAAATCATCAATAACTTACAGAATTCTATTCAGCAAAAGAATCAAATGTATGCTGAAATGCAGCATAAAATGAACTCTTTCATATACCAACAGAAAGAACAAGAAAGATCAGCACCCAATAATGCTCCAGCTTCAACAAAATATACAGGATCATTCCTTGATAAGTTGTTTAAAGCTTTTAGTGATGTCTTTGAATAGACACATAATCCCTGCAAAACTAAGCCTCTTTTGAAGATAAAATTTTTGAATGAAATAATCACTGAAATAGCACCTAAAATGTTGTATAATTAAGCTCAAATATTGACTTTGCTAATAATTTCTTGACGCACTTTTCGGGAAAAACTAAGATTAATTAAGTCATAGAGAAGAAGAGATAATGAATTTTCGTAACAACAAAAACTTGAAAAATTTATTCACCAAAATTATTAAAAGCGCCTCTGCAGGCGCATATCGAGATTTCGTGAGAACGGAATAATTCTTCTTCCAATTTACTATTTTTAATGTCTCGTTGTAGATGAATTTTTAATTATTATGGAGTAACCAATAATGGAAAGCATATTATTGCTATTGCTAACAGTAATAGCAACTGGCGGAATTGGGGGAAGTGTATTGCTCTTTCAGAATAACAAGAAGCTTCAAGAAAAGCTGAAAGATCCCAAATTTATCGCTATGTCTGAAGATGAGGCGATTGGAAAAGCTAGTCTAAAAGCACAGAATCTAATTTTAGAAGCAGAAAAAGAAGTCGCAGATCTAAGACAAAAGGCTTTAGATGACAATAAAGCTAAACGACAGGAATTAGATGATGAGCAGAGAAGAATTGATACTAGAGAAAAAGAGCTTATTGCTAGATCTAAAAGTGTAGATGAGCGATTCGATAGTCTAGAGAGCAAAGAAAAAGCTCTAGAGCAAGCTAAAAAAGATGTAAAAAATCTAAGAGCACAAGTAGCAACTAAGCTTGAAAATGTTGCCAATCTAACAAAAGAACAAGCACAAGAACAGTTAAAGCAAGAGGTAGAAGAGGATATTAAGAGCTACATTGCAAAAAGTATTAAAGAAGCGGAAAAAAAAAAAAAGATCTCTTCTCAAGCAGAAGATAAAGCTAGAGAGATCATTATTGATTCAATGCAAAAGAGTGCTACGGATTATGTAGCAGAGTCAACTGCAACTACAATCGAGATAGAGAGCGAAGATCTAAAGGGTAAGATAATTGGTAAAGAAGGTAGAAACATCAGAACCTTTGAAAGATTAACTGGTGTAGATATCATAGTAGATGAGGCCCCTAACCAAGTATCTCTTTCATGCTTCGATCCTATTAGAAGAGAAGTAGCAGCGTTGGCCCTTAAGAAACTACTTAAAGATGGTCGTGTTCACCCAGGAAGCATTGAGGAGACAATCAAAGGTATCAAGAATGAACTCGCAAGAGAGATCAAGCGTACTGGAGAAAAGATTGCCTATGATACAGGTTTCAATGATTTACCTCCAGAAGTAATTAAACTACTTGGTAGATTTAAATACAGATTTAGTTATGGTCAAAACTTAATCAAACATAGTCTGGAAATGGTCAACTTAGGAGCTGTATTAGCTGCTGAGGTAGGAGCAGATGTTAACTTTGTAAAGAAAGCATGTTTACTTCATGATCTTGGTAAAGTTTTAACTCATGAGATCGAAGGTAAGCCACATCATCATATCTCTGGTGACATTGTGCGAAAGTACATAAAAGATGAGAAACTAGCAAATGCAGTAGAATCACATCATGGTGACATAGAACCACAATCAATTGAAGCTATTCTTGTTTCTGTAGCTGATGCTATTTCTGGAGCAAGACCGGGAGCTAGAAAAGATAATTATGAGGACTATGTGAAAAGGATTAAATCTCTAGAAGATATTGCTAAGCAATACAATGAAGTTAAAGAAGCCTACGCAATTCATGCTGGAAGAGAAGTCAGAGTTATCTTTAAACCAAAGGTAGCTAGTGATGACGATGTAGTAATCTTGACAAGAAAGATCGCAAAAGAGATTGAGGAAACACAAAGCTATCCTGGCTCTGTTAAAGTAACCGCAATTAGAGAATTTAGAATCTCAGAAGAAGCTAAATAATGTTTAAGGCGCACAGCGATGTGCGCCTTTTTATTAATAGTGATATGCTCGAAAGAGAACAAACTGCTAACAACGAAAACCGCCAATTATCTCATGAAGAAAAATCATTATTCCTTACTGATGCAGGTATAGAACTAAGCGCAGAGCAAGCTGAACATGTACAGGTAATATCGACTCCTAGAACCAATATAGTATTTGTAGAAAATGAATATCTTGAACCAGGATCTCCAAGCTATATAGCACCAGAGTACTTTATAGATACAGGTAGAGTAAGCTCAGCAGTTGTAGAGTATTTTTTTCCAGAATTTGCGTTAAATGTAGATCGTTCAGTACCAATTGTTCGGCAATACGCACAAAAAAGAATGGCATCTTTAGAAAATGCACCTAGATTCACACACACAGACCATATAGCTTCATTATGCGCGGATAGGGGCGTAGATATCGCAGTAGCAGAAATTGCCGATGCACCAGAATATATCCTAAGTGATTTAACAGTTCCTGCATTAACAACCATGGGACTATTGGAATTAGTGACATTAGAAGCGGTCTTTAAAGAAGTTGGTGTAGATCCAGGACAAACTATTGATCTGATTAGAAACTTATTTGTAGCTAGTTTTATTACACCTTATATCCAGCTATTAGCTGGAACGCTGGTTGAAAAAATAATGAAAGATTCAGGTAGAAGTATTTCTGAGTTTTCAGGTTTTGGAATGTATAATAGGAAAAAACAGACCTGGTCAGAAAAATTAGTATTTTCAATGGAGAAAGCTAGGAGAAAGAATGTAGCTGATGGTATATTATTTCTTGATCAGCAATATCCGATACCAGAGACAGATCAAGAAAAACCTTGGATTACAGTCTTTTATCCACCAGCACATGCTATGAGGATAAGGGAGCATATAATTAACCCAGGAATTATGTCTGATAGAGGACAGGCGATCTATAAAGTACTAGCTCCATATTTGAATTGGGAGCTAAGCATCTGGAGACACAAAAATATGCTTAATTTAGGAAACGAGGGAAGTGGTCATTGGAATCTAATTAGCGAACACAATTTAAGAAGTTAAATATATTTATTAGCTGTATAAAATGAGCAAACCAAAAGGAGATATTAAAGATAGAAAGTTAGAACATATAAAAATCGTTCTTGAGGAAAATGTTGAACCATTACCATCCTCATTCGATGAATATAAACTACCATATATAGCTCTACCTGAGATAGATATGTCAGAAATCGATACTGCCATAGAATTCTTTGGTAAACAATTATCGTTTCCTTTTATTATCTCATCTATGACAGGAGGCCCGGATAAGGGACTGACAATAAATCGAAATCTAGCTGAAGCTGCAGAAGAAGTAGGTGTTGCTTTAGGACTAGGATCAATGCGCGTAATAATTCGTAAGCCTGAATCTATTGATAGTTTTAATGTGCGCAAATACTGTCCTTCAATCCCACTATTTGCAAACGTAGGTTTAGTACAGTTGAATTACGGATTTGGTGCTGATGAAGTAAATAGAATTATTGATTCTGTTGAAGCAGATGGAATATTCTTTCATGTAAATCCACTGCAAGAAGCTGTCCAACCAGAAGGGGATACGAACTTCAAAGATCTTATTCCTAAGTTAGAAAAGCTTATTTCTAAAGTTAATAAGCCAATCATCATTAAAGAAGTTGGCACTGGTATTGATAGAGAGACAGCAAAAAGATTAGCAGATATTGGTATTGAATGGATCGACGTTTCGGGTACAGGTGGTACATCTTGGGCATGGGTTGAAGGATATCGTAGGCAAGATAACCTAGGTCATTTATTTAAAGCAGAAGGTATATCTACAACTGATGCTTTGGTCTCTTCTAGAGATATTCCAGGCCTAAATTTAATAGCAGGAGGTGGTGTTAGATCAGGAATAGATATGGCCAAAGGAATAGCATTAGGAGCTCAATTAGCAACAGCAGCAAAACCACTATTATCTTGTGCACTTGAAAGTACAGAAGCATGTATTGATGTTCTAGAGAACCTAAAGAGAGAGTTCATAGTAGCAATGTTTGCTGTAGGAGCACAGAATTTATCAGATCTAGCTAAGGTCGAGTTACAAGCAAGAAACTAGTTCAAGCTTTGTTAACCTTAAGTTGGTGCTTGTAATAGCTAAAATACAAATCTATAGCTACAAAGAGTGCTGGCACTATGAGTAAATTGCTATAAAGTTGCGGACGCATAAATGGTAATCCATTAATGTAACTTTCCAGAATTCCAGCAACTGTATGTGGATAATAATTTGCTATTAAAACTACTCCTAGATTAGTCCATAAGTAGAAAAACAAGGTAAATACAATACCAGCCGCCTGGATATATAGCATTCTGTTAAAGTATGATAAATCACTAAATCTATCTAGATACCTTCTCAATACGTTACTTAAAAGTGGAGCTATTAAGAAAGCACTCCAAGTGAATAAGAAAATATTAGAATTGCCAATAATAAGATCTGAGATCAACATAATTATGAACACAGTCAACATTGAGAGTTTATTCGAATTGAGGAAATAACCGGCAGATATACCTATAGCAGTAACGAATTCTACGTTAGTGCCTAAATGTAAAACTGTTCTAGACGCAACACCTAATAAAATTAG
Source organism: Candidatus Dojkabacteria bacterium (assembly GCA_020429485.1). GTDB lineage: Bacteria > Patescibacteriota > Dojkabacteria > B142 > OLB20 > JAGQLK01. Next base: position 4,977 of record JAGQLK010000064.1, read on the forward strand.
ACCTGCTATTAGTATGTATTCGTTTTTCTTCATTATAATTCAACAACATTAAACGAGATATCATCACCTGGTTGCATCATATAATCTGCAAGACCTGTAAAGCTTGGTTCTCCATTAACCTGAAATTCCCAGTACGCTACATTAGTATCAGGAGTGTAACCATTGATAGTTGTAAGAAAATAACTAGAAACCCCATCGAACTCATATTCTTCAAACTCCAATGTCAGTTCGTCAAAATCATAATCAGTTCTGATCAATGTATCATATGCACTTTCACCGCCAACGTGCTCCATAATAAAGGTAGAAGACACTCCATTATTATCTGTTATAACTATTTCATGAACAGATTGATCTGGTGGTTCAATTGTACTTGTAGCACCTTGAACATCTGGATCTTTAGAAACACCTAAGTTGAATGGATTCCAGATTATTACTAGCGCTAGAAGTGATATTGAAATTGCTAATATTGTAAGCTTATGATGAGTAGGTTTATTCTCTTGCATGTATTTTTATAAAAAAAATAAAACTCTCCGAGAGGAGAGTATAAATACATTCCTGCTCGGGACTGATTTCTATTAAGGATCGGACTTATACTGTAATTATACTACAATATTTACCGTTGCGGCACAGCGTAGGAATCCCTAATTTGCTTAGGTCACCTAACTTCACTACAATAGAAATTATTAATTACACTTTACATAACATAAGAGATTAATTCAATGGACAAAGTTAAAGTCGGTGAATACTATAAACATTACAAAGGCGATTATTATCAGGTCTTGGCTATTGCAAGGCATAGCGAAACACTAGAAGAGCTTGTAATTTATCAGGGTCAATATACACATGAAAAATTTGGAGATAAACCAGTTTGGGCAAGGCCAGTAGAGCTATTTATTGAAATGGTAGAAAAAGAAGGAAAAACATTTCCTAGATTTGAATATATTGGTCCCTCTTTAGAATAAGAACTAGTTTTGCAATGCATTGATTACAATGTTCTCCTTTAGAAGAGAATCGCATTTTTGTGCACCAGCTTCAGTACTAGTTTCGCAAAATATCATTAATACTGTATCTTGATCAATATTGGTCCAATATTGAAGGTAGCCGTCGTTGTCTGTTACATCATATGAAGTGTATCTCCAGATATTAGGTTCGTCAGGAAGCGTATATCTCCAAACCGTTCCTGAGCCTACATAACCTAACTGTAAGCTGTTATTAGTAGGAACTCCTTCAAAAAATATTGCTCCAGCATCTGGTTCTGTAAGAATACTTAATGTGAAATCTGCTGAACTTATTGTTAGTTTTGATTGAGTTTCTAAATTGGCTTCATAATCTCCTGTCAGCAATACTTGAGCTGTATTGTAACCACCACCATCACCATATGCCTGCCAAATATCAAATGATCTCTGTTCTACTGTTGGTACTACAGTGTCAGTAACAGCTGTAGTTAATACCTCAGTATTCTCAGCTACAGTAGGAGTAATGATTGTCTCTGAAGTAGTGTTATCATCTACATCATTATTATAGAGAATGATTCCTATAATGATCATTACCAGTAGGAGCAGCAGAATGATAATAAATAAATATTTTTTATGATGATTTGACTCTGCTTCTTTTACATTA
>JAGQLK010000065.1 GCA_020429485.1 Candidatus Dojkabacteria bacterium
GATAATTTTTACTAGTTTTTCTATATGTTTATTACTATGAGATAGAGGGTACGCTCTCTGTTCGGTATACGGAAGCTTTACGGTTTCTGTATGAGGCGTTAATGACGAGAATTGTGACGCGTCTATAACCAACTGTGCGAGGCAAATTCGTGCAACACTGTTTCTCAAAATTATGATATAATCTTCCGTATATAAAGACTATAGATGGATATTGTAGGTGATTTATTACAAAGATTTAATGGACCCTCGGCGATCGAGTCAGAAATGGCTAGAGCGGATACTGACTATGAAAATGTAGAGGCTAGATGGAGGTTAGCTTATCAGATTGCTGAACAGAGATATAATTTGATTCAGGGTATGATCGGTGATCACCCTTCTCTCTTATCTGATCCTATTACTTATAATAGAATTTACTCCTTATTTATACATTCGGAATTATACTCAGGAGATTTACATGATCGACTTGCAACGACACAAGACTTTGTAGAGGAAAATGTTATAGATCTTTTCATTGCAGACGAAGTTAGTTATCTAGAAGAGTTAGCAGACCAGGAAGATCCCTATTCTGCTAATACGCTACATATGGCAAATCATATGGTTAACGCTCTGGCCCACGGTATGAGTTTTGAGCAAGCCGTAATGCAGATTGATTGGGACGCACATATGAATGAGCTAAATAGTGTTATATTCTTTTTTGATAGTTATACTATGCATGATCCTGATCAAAATGTTATAGCACTAGAACCAGAAGAAGATAGAAGAAGACTTAGATTACACATACAAAGATCAGATGTAGAGCCATTTGCACAGATGACTAGGACAATGAATGATATAGCGGCATTGAGATCTGATGCCCAGACTAAAGCTGCTACCTATTCACTTCAATCTGGTTTTGGTTATCAGCATCCTATTGTGGGATTATCTCATCTATTTGATAGTAGAATGTTCTTAAATAAACGTGGTGAGTTTAAATATAATGGTATGTTCTATAATGCAATGGGAGAAGGTAGCCAAGTCTATGTACTAAGAACTCATGATTATAGGCATGCTGTATATAAGATAGAAATGGGAAATGGTGTTGAAGTCAGATTATTTGATGTACCTGGTTGGTTGGATGGGACGACAAGATATGAAGCAAGATCTGAGCATTATCTAGCATCTTATCAAGATGCATTACGTACTTCTCTACATAATCTAATCTTGTCAGAAAGGCATATGGAAAGTTATATCTTGAATGGAACTCTACCTGAAGTTGGTGCTGTGATTATTCCTGCTGAAACTTTCTGGCTAGTTTAAATTTCTGATAATAATAAAAAAAGTGGGGCTTGTGCCCCACTTTATATTTATAATTTACAGATTCTTAAACAAATCGGTAGTCACTTGGTACTCTACCTGTTCTATTTGTTAATTCTACATAAGTGTCAGGTGTTATATCACCACCCATTGCTATAAGTTGACCTATTTCTTGTGCAGCTTGATCAGCATAGGTAGACATCATTAGATCTAGAAAAGCGAATCTTCCTCTTGTACTTAATTCATAAGCAAGAACTGTTTCTTCATTTCCCTGAGCTTTTATCTCATCAGCACTTCTCAACTTACGTATGCCTGTTGATACATAAGATAAAGCTGTAACTCGCTTACCATTCCCGTCTTTTTTGGTAAAGTTCCAAAGTGGGAAGTACGGCAACCCTACTATATCCATGATTTGTTGTGCATCATAGTTGTATATAGATCCGCCACCAGTTATATGTCCAGACAATCCTGCTAATGAGTATAAGATTACTCTAGGGATTGCTTTCAAACTAATACCGAACTGTGGATCATTTAGTAATTGATCTACTGAATAATCAGCTTGATACTTACCTTCTGAATCGAATTGTACATGTATCATAGAATCATCACCTGGTAAGAAGTTTGCTGAGTGAGCTCTTCTACCACGGGAGACAATATTGAAAGGTACTTCATCGTCTTTATCTTCTTCGAGCTTCAATGCTGCTGAGTTTGGTTCATAACCATCTTCTCTTAACCATTGTCTTGCAGAAGTTAATAATACTCTTAGTGCATTGAATCCACCATTTTGTAATAATATTCTATCTATTTCACCTTCACTAACTACATATTGTGCTTCTATTCCTAGTTGTCTCTGCATCCATAGCCTATGGTTTTCATTACCTTGCGCGAAGTTAGTTGGTAGTTCAATTCCTATTTCAGGAACTGTTGTTGAGTAGTTATTGCTTTCAGTCATATAGGCTGGCATTTGTGTTAATCGACTTCCATCTGGCGCAATACCGTAACATGCCATCCAATCAGCTACTACTTGCTGATCTAAAGTAGGCTCATAACCACCCCTAGAAGATTGTAGGCTTCTAGTGTAAATTTGTGGTAGATGCTTGTTTTGTAGATCAGTTAACATCTTTGTTACATATGGATTTGGCAATGCAACTCCATTTGTTGCACCATTACTGGCTCTATATTTACCTGACAATAAATTATAAGTTGTTCTACCAGATCGATCTCCTGTATTTGGAAGAGGAACAGCTACTATATCTGCCTCAGAACCTACAAGATCAAGATCTGCTCTAAGATCAATTGGAGTAACACCATATTCATTCTGAAGAGCAACCATAGCAACTTGTTTAGCAACTTGCTTTGGCATTACCACTACTGATTGTTCACCAGCAATCACTCTTAGAACTTGGCCAGAAGCAGTAACTTGACCAGGAAAGTAATGATCAACTGCTTGTGTCATTTGGTAGACATCGTCAGCAATGATATCCATTACAGTTCCAGTTTCTGGATGATGTATTTGGTCTTGCATGGTCTCACTATGTGCAGCCATCTGTCCGTAGAAATTGTGTAAATTGTTTTCTGACATGGTATTTATAATAAAAAAAGAACCTCCTTTGGGGAGGTTAAATTAATACATAACAATATTAACCCCCTAATTTGGAGTGATAATGAGAAAGAAAATTGTTGAATTAATTGTCTTCATTTGTTATGAACTTTTAACTTATAGTATTATATCATTATGATACATAAAAAAGCAACAAGATATGCGTCAAATCTAGGAAAGCTGTTCTTCTAGAAAGTTAATAAAAGTCTCTACCCCACCACCTATATTTTTAACATTTTCAGGTCTAGGAAGTTCGTATGATGAAACATCAAAAAAGTCAGCATCTTTAGTTATGTCAGTGATCATATGTGCATCACTTCCTTTGAGACCTTCACTTATATAAACAAATTCATCTCCCCACACTGCGCATTCAGCTGGATTTATATTCTTTTCTTTTAACACACTGCTAAAGAAGTAATTAATATTGTCGCTCTTAGTAGATGGACCAATCTCTAGATACTTAGCATCTGAGGTTATTTGAAGTTCTAAACCATCTTTTTGAGCTATCTCTTTGGTTAAGTCGATTATTTCTGCCAATGAATATGGTATTTTATGTTCTTTGAAAATATTCTCTAAAATATCAATTTCGCTGGAAGAAATGTACTTATGACTACCTCTGTCTATCTCTACTAATAGATCTAGCTTACAGTAGTTCGGCCTTGTAAAGACTATATTAGTATTATAATTATATTTCTCAAACAGAAGCCTATGGAGCTTAAAAGCTACTTCGTGAATATCAGCCATGACTTTATTATCAGGGACATTGTTGACTAACTCGATTCTTTTGCCATCTTCAAAACCGTAACAAAAAGCACCTCTGTCGGTGCCAAAATATAAGCTATTTAGATGATTGAGAGAAATATATTTAAAAATCTGATTCTCGAGTACTTGATAATTAGTTCCTGAAATAATAAAAATTGGGGTATTTCTTTCTAAATGCTTGTTGATCAATCCTACTACTTTCTTCGCGTCCTCTGTCCTTGATAATACTGCAGTGCCATCCCAGTCAAAAAATATCGCTTTGTATTTTTTCATAAAGTTTAGGTAACGAGTAAGATACTGAAATTATAGCATAATGATTTTGTCAAAATATCTTTAAACAAGTATAATCGGACATAGTTAAGTTTATAAATTTCTAATGGACAAAGTAATAGTAGGTATAACCGCCCATCCCGACGATCATGTAGTTTTTGCTGGGACTATTTTTAAGCTCAAAGAAAAAGGGTTTAAGTACTATGAAATTGTGCTGACCGGAAGTAGCGAAGGTGGCGATTACCGAAAAAATACAGTCCAAGATACAGATCAGATACACGATATGCGTATGCATGAATTAAGTGATGCAGCTGAATTTTTAGGAGTTGAAGAGGTATATAGGTTCGATGAAGAGGATCAGAACTTAACATATTCAAAAGAATTGATGCATAGGATCATTCCTATTTTAAGAAAGTTAAAGCCGCAAATTGTTATAGGTATGAATGAAGATGATGTTCATCCTGATCATATTGCAGCTAATCAGTTAACAAGAGAAGCATTGAGATGGGCTGCTAAGTCATTTAGAGCTGAGTACGGAGAAGCACATAGAACTCCTATTGCGTTATTTGCAGAAGGCACTGAACCAATCAAACCTCATCTTCTAGTTGATGTTACGGATTACTACGAACAAAAGGAAAACTTATTTAAGAAGTACTTATCTCAAGCATCGCCAAAGGATCTTGATCTTTTGAAATCATCAGCACTAATTCGAGGATATCATCTTAGAAAAAAAGATGGTATGTATGCTGAAGCTTTCTCTACTGAGAAAAACATCTTACCAATATTATTCGATACTGATTTCGTCTAGAGTAATGACTCTATGGAAATACTCTTGTTCACGAGCTTGATGTGACTCTGGTCCGCCAGGGCTTCCTTGAGCTGTTTGCTTTCTATCAATCAAATATAGACCTACTCCTCCATCGAATCTCGCTCTCATAGTAGAGAGTTCATACTCTTTATCGTCTACGTATATAGCAGGTTCTTCTCCTGGTATCTGTAATTCTTGGAATATCTCATCAAGAGCAATTGGTTTAGCACCTTTCTGCTCTACTACTCTAATTGCATCAACCAAATGATGAAGTCCAGTAGCTTCGATCTTGGCGCTTTGGTAATCATATCTACCAAAAGTAACTAGTGAAATAGTATGACCCCTATCTCTAGCTCTTTGCAAGAATGGAACAGTATCAGAGTAAAGGATATTACCCGCATCTGCGGCTAATATATCTCTTAATCCTTTATCTAACTCCTGTGTAAGACCAGTAATATCTGCAACATGTATATTTGCTTGTTGTAAAGCTATTCTAAGATGGTCAGTATGAGAGTAACCATATTGATGAATATCAAGTCCAGCTAAGATCCCTGCAAGATGATCAGTATCAATACCTGTTAACTCTGCCATAAGGCCAATCATTGCATTGTCATGTTCACTTCTAACTTTTAATAATGTTGAATCAACATCGAGTGCTATGTGCATTATCTTTTTTGACTAAAGTAAGTATTTGGTTGGTATGCATTAGACATTGCTTCTATGATTCGATCAGGATCGCGTTCACCACGCCCTACCAAATCAACAGCTACAGTATAAGGCAGGTCTGTTGTGAACTGAAGAGATGCCCCTTGTGATACTTTAGTACTTCCAGCAAGGTTTGCTGCATATCCAGCTACTTGTAATATTGTAGACATATTCTCACGTGTCCATAATCCATAATATTGTCTGAACATTTGGATTGTAGCGATGAAGGCTGCGTGTGCAGTTTCTCCAGCGCCATTTGTATTTATCGGATCTACTATGAACCCTGGCAAATCATATATATATGGTTGTCCAGGATCAGTAATATTATCTATTACACTGCATCCTTTTGCACCACGGGTTATTAATCCAGTCTTTATACTATTAAATACAGGGTTCCAGTCATTCTCGCCTACTCCTGCCTTATTTGCTTCTGATTCAGACATGCAGATTATATCAACAATCCCTTGTTCTATGCCACTCACAATATGAGGTCTTTCTTCTCCTATAGCTTGAGCAGCTTTCGTGTTAAGAGTCCATACGAACATACTTGGTTGTCCTCTCCTGGCCATTTTATAATTTTTAGCTGTATCCAGTATAGTTGTTGGCTCCAATGACGTTGCAATCATAACCTCACTTGGAGTAAGTACTCTATCGCGTAATTTATCATGATTTGGGTCGAAATAATCTCTGGCAAGCTTTCCACCTCCATTACTTAACCTGAAGCCTTGTCTTTCACCATCACCTGTAAGTATGACCCATGTCTGCTCTGTGTGAGCACTATCTGTTATTTGTGGATATACATTTATTGGATAAGTATCTTCTGCATAATCAATTATCTGCCTTGCTTCATCGTCAAGACCTACAACACAAGCGAAATTTACTACTTGTGGTACCCTGCTCTCTGCCATTGCTATAGCAGCACATAATCCAGCACCGCCGTAGTTCTTTTTTTCAAGCATTTGTGCAGTGACGAATTCACCTATAGAGTCAGAAAGTGGACCGTGGTAACCAGCAACTGGTTCTACACCTGCAGATCCTGCTACTCCTGTCTTGTGTTCTTGGTTATCAAATGTACTTAATATTTCGCTCATTTCA
>JAGQLK010000066.1 GCA_020429485.1 Candidatus Dojkabacteria bacterium
TACTTAATACTTTTGGATCCCAACTTGAAGGTCCAATTGTGCATACGATTTTTGTTTTTTTCATATTCTTTTATTTCAAAATTAATTTATATAGTAACACAGCTGTAGATACTCCAACATTTAATGATGCACCTTTTCCAAACATCGGGATGTATATAGCTGAGTCTAAATTATTTAAAGCATTGTTTGTGAGGCCTTGTGCTTCATTACCAACAATTATTGCTAATTTGTAGTTTCTGTTTTTTGAGATGAATTCATCAATATCTTGTGATTCATCAGTAAGTTCTAAGCCTACTACCTCATAACCCTTATGCCTTGCTTGCTTGACTGCTTTATCAATATTAGGAAAATATTTCCAAGGAATTCTTTTTTCTTTTGATCTTGATGCTTTCTGTAATTTTGCTCCAAAGGGAGGTGTGTGAGAACTCCCTGCAAGATAAATTTCTTGAACCCCACATGCATCTGCCGTACGAAATATACCGGCTACATTTGATGCGTATTGGATATTTTCTAAAATCAGAAGTATGTCGAAATTGTGTTTGCTATTTTGCTTGTTGAACCTCTTTAATTCAGTTCCTCTTAATTGTTTCATTATTGTATTGTTTATGAACAATAACATAAATGGGCTATTTTTACTATCAAAAGGACTCGCATTTGTTTTGCAAGATTACTAGTTAATATGTAAAATTTTTTAGATAAGTATAAGAATAACTGCTCAATGGCAAATTTATTTGTAAGACCAAAACCATTAGTCTTAGTATTTATGGATGGCGTAGGGGTAGCCCCACCAGGTCCAGGTAATGCTGTTAGTTTGGCTAAAACCCCTAATCTTGATAAGCTGTGGCCTACATTTCCACACACATATTTGCATGCAGCAGGTTTAAATGTTGGTTTACCTCATGGAGTTGACGGAAATAGTGAAGTAGGTCATATGAATCTTGGCGCTGGTAAGGTGGTATTTCAAGAGCTTCCTCGTATCGATAATGCAATTAATACAAAATCATTTTTTAAGAACAAATTACTTACTGAGGCATTACAGAGAGCAGGAAAAAACAAAGTGCATATTATGGGACTACTGGGTGCTGGACAAGTACATTCATCCTATGGTCACTTAGTAGCTCTCTTAGAAATGGCACGAGAGTTAGGTGTAAATGGAGATAAAGTTTTCTTGCATATATTTACGGATGGTAGAGACTCTCCACCTCAAAGCGCACAGAAACTTTTTGAAAAATTAGAGACTGAAATATCTAGAAATAAAGTAGGTACAATTGCTACTGTCATTGGTAGATATTTTGCTATGGATCGTGACGATAGGTGGGAGAGGACAAGGCAAGCATATGATTTGATAGTCCATGGGAAAGGAAAGCCTGTCAAAAATTGGAATGAAGCATTGAAGGAATCATACGCAAACGATAAATTTGATGAATATATTGAACCATATGTGATTACAAATGGTAATGGACCTGTCACTACTGTCTCAGAAGGTGATGCCGTAATCTTTTTCAATTACAGACCAGATAGGGCAGTACAATTAACTAGAGCATTTGAAGAGGAAGAATTCCCGGGTTGGGATAGGGCGTTGATTCAGGACTTATTTTTTGTTGGAATGTCAAATTATGAAAAGGGATTTCCTTACAAGCAGGCCTTCCCACCTGAAAAGATTACTAAACCATTAGGTAAAGTGATTTCAGATAATGGAATGCGGCAACTTAGAATTTCTGAATCAGAGAAATTCCCACATGTAACATATTTTGTAAATGGAAGAGATCAAACCCAATATCCTGGAGAAGACAGAATAGAAGTACCATCTCCAAAAGATGTCGCTACATATGATCAGAAACCAGAAATGAGCGCTTACATGTTGACTGACATACTTCTAAAGAAAATAGAAGAAAATATCTATGATGTGATAATGATTAATTATGCCAACCCTGACATGGTTGCCCATACTGGTGCTCTAGAACCTAGTATCAAGGCTATGGAAGTAGTAGATGAATGCTTAGGAAGAGTTGCAGCATATCTGCTAAAAAATAAAGGTGCAATGGTAATAACTGCTGATCATGGAAATACTGAAGAGATGATCAATCTCCAAGACGGTAGCGTTGATACAAAACATTCTACTAATCCAGTGCCGCTAATGATTGTCAAAGAAGGATTGAGCCCGAGAGAGTTAAGTTTTGGCGTTCTAGCTGATGTAGCGCCAACAGTTTTAAGTATGCTTGGAATACCAAAGCCAGTAGAAATGACTGGGAGAAACTTACTTGTATAAATAATGAAATTCAGAAAAGTCATCTTTATTCTGCTAGTAATAATCTATATAAACCTCACGCTTACCACTTTTTTTTACGCTTCTTACAAACTAAAAAGAGAATCATTTATCAGTTCTAAAGCGCATTATATAGATGGGGTTAAATTTTCAGATAAGAGTAAGTCTATAAATATTGCATATAATGTTACAAAGGGAGTAGATTTGAGCTTTACAGCAAGGGTCAGTGAGGAAGACATACAATTGATGCAGGAACAGATTTATCAGATTCTTGGTAACGAAATGGATAATTATGCAATTTATGTAAAAGATCTAAATTCAACAGCATACTGGGAACATAATTCTACTCAGGCCTTTTACCCAGCTAGTATTTACAAAGTTCCACTTGCAATAATTACTTTAAAAGATATTGACGATGGTAAGTTTACTCTTACTGATAATTTTTTGGTAACTCCAGCTGATAAACCTTATACATTTGACAGATTAGCTCAGATACCTGGAAGCTATAACATGAGTGTTTCTGAATTATTAAGATATATGATTGTTTATAGTGACAACACAGCAATGATTACCTTGGAGAACAGAAATGGTGGTGTCTACGCTCTGCAAACTAGAATGCAACAAGAACTAGATATTACAGGAATTACTAGAGTTCCTCACATTACCAATGCTGCTTCTATAGCAAAGTTCTATCAAGGGATTTATAACCAAGAATATCTTACAAAAGAAAACAATGATTATCTGCTAGATCTACTTAAAAATACTGCAGCTACTTTTGACGATAGAATTGTTTCAGGCGTTCCTGCTGAGGTTGAGGTAGCTCATAAAATTGGGAATCTAAATGGCGTATATCAAGATGCAGGTATTGTCTACGCAGAACACGAATATGTGATAGTTATTTTAAATAAAAATACATTAACTACAACTGCCTCTTCCAAAATTTCTCAAATTTCAAGAATTGTTTACGATGTTTTCGGAAAAGATTGATGCCTGAGTAGAATTATTTTTTAGAGTAATCTATACTTTTATTATGAAGAATTTAACAAAAGGTGTAGAACTAACAACAGATTTTATTCTGGCAAGCTTATTGCTTGTTATTGTAATGGGTACCTTTGTTTTTGGTCTTAACCTTTCACCAATCGGAATTGAAACATTTGATAATGATTTTGCAGTGTTGGGTGTAGATGCGGTTGATGAAGACTACGGAGTAACTTTTAGTCCAAATGTATTAGGTACAGAAGAAATGGATGTATTTATAGCTGATACTAATATCAATACAACGATAATTAATTACAGCTTTGATAAAATAACTAGTGGATATATTAATTATCAAGCATTTGAAATTAGTAATCGAACAGAGAATGAAATCTATTACAAGATAACTCCACAAATAGATTCAGAATTATACAAAGTTTTGGCTTTAAAGCTAGTAATTGGTAATGAAGAGTATTTGTTGAGTGAGCTTACGAATGGTGATAATAGTGTAGTTATCCCTATTTCTCCAGATACTAATGTTACTGCAACTATACAAATGTATACATCTGCAAACATTAACTTTCCAGTAGACTTCACACTTGAAGTAAAAAAATAACCTGTTTTACTATAGGACTGATCATGGTATAATGTAACTGCATTATATCACTGTGATATATGCGCTGCTCATCACAACCGAAGGGGAAATCCTTCAAATATCAAGTTTTTTAACATTGTTAAGAAACTTAGTGCGAGGTATAAGCACATGTCTAAGCAAGTTCGTAATCCCCAAATATACAAAAGTTATGGTCGTCTAAATGTAGGTGATCAAATAGAGTTCAATGGTCGTTTGAAAAGGATCCGCAAGATCCAAGATCATCCGATGCAAGTTGAATCTTTGCAAATAACTTTTTGGGGAGGAGGTACATTAATAATGGCCAAGTCAATGAGCTACACATATGGACAAGAGAAGATCAAACAATCAGCTCCTGTTCACTCGCAAAGTGACGTTCAGACTCATGTTGAGTTTGATAAGATTCGCTTTTGGCTAGGAATTATCCTAATTGGTCTTGGACTTATTGGTATGGGATTGATTTATGTTTACACATATCATCCTGTGATTTGGACAATGATCTTCGGATAATTTAATTGGTTTTGAAGGAAAAAACAAAAACAGGCATCACATGTGGTGTGTAAGAGAGTTCTGAACTCGCCCTGTCTTTTTTGAAAAAAAATGAGGCTATTTGTACTTAAGTGAGCGCTGCCTCAGCATATCGGTCTATACCGAGCTCATAGCTACAAACTTTTTCAAACCCCTTCGGTTCTTTCTTTAATCAGTCTTCAATGCTTTCAAGAATACTTCTTTTGGAAGTTCTATTTTACCTATCATTTTCATTTTCTTCTTACCTTTTTTCTGTTTCTCAAGGAGTTTTTTCTTACGAGTGATGTCACCACCGTATAGCTTTGCAGTAACGTCTTTTCTATATGCTTGAATAGTTTCCCTAGCTATTACTTTTTGATTAATTGCGGCTTGAATTGGCACCTTAAACTGTTGTCTTGGAATTAGCTCCACTAATTTCTTTGCAGCAGTCCTACCTTTGAATTCAGCGTTATCGCGATGCGTGATAAAAGATAATGCTTCAACTACTTCGTAATTGATAATTATGTTAACTTTTACTACATCTGATTCACGATATTCAATGAACTCGTAATCCATTGATGCATATCCTTTAGAAACAGATTTTAGTCTATCAAAGAAATTAGTTACTATTTCGGCCGTAGGTATCTCATATTTAAGGGTAACGTGTTTTTGGCCAGAAATTTGTTGGTCAGTAACATATTCCATAGATTTATAAACACCACGATTAGCTTGTGCTAATTCCATGATCGCTCCTATGTATGTCTCTGGAGTTAAGATGTCTAGCTTAACCCAAGGCTCTTCTACACTATCAATAAGTGTTGGGTCAGGAAACTCAGCTGCGGTTCTAATATGTAGATACTCATCATCATCAATATTAGCTGTATTAATATTTGGAATTTTCGAATAGTCTTTGGTTTTTAGTTTTAATTTATACTCCACACTTGGGGAAGTAGTGATTAAATCAATGTTAAATTCTCTTTCTAATCGCTCTTGTGTAATTTCCATGTGTAGAAGTCCCAAGTAACCACATAAGAAACCAGATCCAAGTGCCTGAGATGACTCCTTGGTATATGTCAACGCTGCATCATTGAGAGCTAGCTTTTCTAGTGCTTCTTGAAATTCTGCAAAATCATCAGCATCAATGGGGTAGAGCGATGCAAATACCATTGGCTTTGGTGGACTGTACCCAGCTAATGGCTTTGCCATTGACTTTTCTTTGAAGGTTGTCATGGTATCACCAACATGTACCGCTCTAATATCCTTCAGGCCAGTAGCAATATAGCCGATCTCTCCAGCATGGATAAAATCATCACGAACTAATTTTGGTTTTGGATAACCAATCTCGATTGGCTCAATTTCAGTATTATTACCAATCATAAATAGCTTTTGATGCTCTTCTATTCTACCTTCCATCATTCTGATTAAGGCTACCACTCCTTTGTGCTCATGGTAAAACGTATCATAAACAAGTGCTCTTGTTGGATTATCTAGATCTACCTTTGCTGCAGGTACTCTTTCCACAATTGCATTTAATAGTTCTACAATTCCTTCTCCAGTCTTTGCAGATGTTTTGATTATTTCACTTCTATCAAAAGCAAATACTTCTTCTAACTCTCTTGTCACTCTTTCTACTTCTGCATTTGGTAAGTCAATTTTGTTCAGTACAGGAATGATCTCGAGGTCATACTCAAATGCTTTATAAACAGTTGTGAGGGTTTGTGCCTGAATTCCTTGAGATGCGTCAACAACCAAGAGCGCTCCATCTGCAGCTGCTAATGATCTTGATACTTCATATGAAAAATCAACATGCCCCGGTGTGTCAATAAGATTAAGTACATATTCTTCGTCAGTATTAAACTCCTGCTTACCTCCAGCATATGTGTATCCCATACGAGCTGTTTGAAGTTTGATTGTAATTCCTCTTTCTTGTTCTAGTTCTAAAGTGTCCATCATTCTATCTGTGGATTCTCTTGCAGTAACAGTCTTAGTTTCTTCCATAAGTCTATCAGCAAGTGTAGACTTACCATGATCTATGTGAGCAATAATTGCGAAGTTTCTTATTTTATTGTGAATTTGGTTTTTCATAGCTATGATTATAACCTGATCGTGCACTTATTCCAAAGTATTAATAAATCTATTTTA
>JAGQLK010000067.1 GCA_020429485.1 Candidatus Dojkabacteria bacterium
TACTACCTCGTCCTCAGTAATATTTTTGATCTCTGCAATTTTATTTCGCATAAATTCGAAGTCGTATTTTTCATATGGACTTTTTCCTTTAGCCACAATCTCATTGCGTCTATATTCTCTTGTTCCTTTTACATAGTCATCAGTGCCAATAAAATCTGATCCAGGTATTCTTTTTACTAATTCTTTTACCAAGGTTGTTTTCCCACTAGCAACTCCTCCCACAACAGAAATCAAACTGAATTCTTGATTTAAATTAGATATAAATTGGGAAAAATACTCTGCTAGTTCTTCGTATCCAGCACTCTTTAACTTGGCTGTTAAATGTTTATCTGAAATAATTTTGCTAACAAAATCGTTACTTGTTTGCATATGTTCTATTTCTATATGACAATATACAATCTCGTTATCAAAACATGCAAATGCAAAAGAATAAAATAGACTTTTTCAAAGCGAAAAATTCAGGCATAAGCTTAATGAGTGTAGCTGTACTATTAGCCATGGCCTTGATCTATTTTCTTGCACCAGATCAATATCAAGAAATAAATAATGAAATATTAGGCGATGTATATGAAGACTATTATGTTTCCAAGATTGTCGATGGAGACACAATTAAAGTGATCATTGATGGAGAAGAGCAAACCGTTAGATTGATTGGTGTTGATACACCAGAAACTGTTCACCCTAACAAAGATGTGGAATGCTATGGGTTGGAGGCAAGTGATTTTACAAAATCATTACTTACTAATAAGATAGTAGAACTTGAATTTGACGAATCACAAGGCCAAACAGATCGATACGGAAGGCTTTTAGCATATGTTTATCGTGCAGATGACCACCTATTTGTTAATAGAGAGTTAATCAAGCAAGGATACGCATACGAATACACATACAACACACCCTATAAATACCAGACTGAGTTTCAACAGGACCAAGAAATTGCCTCTGCCTCCAAAATTGGCTTGTGGAGCGATATATGCGCCCCAAAATATACCCTATAGTGTTGCCTATATAGCACAGATATAGTATAATTATGAGATATAAAAGCTTTGAAATGGAAGCAGGAACAAGGACTCCAGCTGGTTACAGATATACTTTGTCTGCAGTTGGAAACAGAACAGGAAGATTAGCAACCGCAGATAATGCGGGGATGTTGCTTGCACAACAAGAATTAGCGGATGAATTACATTGGAGAACACAGGCTAATGTACTCTTTCCAAGTCTAACCACTACAATTGCCCCCCTATTCGAAGAAGATTCAACCCCTGAGCTGGAAGTTATAGAAGAAGGGGATATTAATAGTGGACAGATAACAGGTTATGAGGTAGATCATCCAGACTATACAACTACATGGGCAACACCTGCACCAATTGAGGTAATGCCATTATTTGAAAATGATGTAATTCCTGAGGCAGAAGTTGAAGTTGAAGATCCTAATGTAGCTGGAACAGTTGTGCTTGAATTACAAACGCTAATGTCAGAGGCATTTGAAGCAAATGATAGACATGGCTTCTTCCGACATATAGATCGAATACAAGAGATGTATGATGGTTACACAGAAGTCCAAAGAGACCAAATTGCAGAACTTGCAGCTCATTATCATAGCCTTTTTAGAGAAAGAGCATTTGCAGAAGAGAGAATGGCTGTTGCAGTAATTCCAGAAACTCCTATCAAATTAGAAGTGATTGCGGAAGAGGCTGAAGCTGTTGATACTACAGAAGTAGTTACAGCTGTTACACAAGACATATTCGAGCTAATCGGAATCACCCCAATGACAACTGCTGAGTTTGAACAAGTTCTTGAAGAAATATATCCAAAGAAACACACTTAGAGCAAATACAAGAGCCTCCAGTAGAGCCAGTGACTATGACAAATGAGGAATCAGTAGAACAACCAGACTTTTTAGAATCTATTGGTTACCAACCAATGAGTGATGCTCGTGCTGAAGAATTGATTGCGGAACTTGCACACCCACTTGTGATTGAAAATGATGCACAAGAAGAAGTTGTTGTACAAGAACCGGAAAGAGAAACAATAGTAGCGCAAGCTGATGAAACTGATGCGATGCCAGCTCCTGTAGAGATACAAGAACCAGAATCAATCCCAACTAACCCTATTGGTTTGCCTCATTTTTCTCCTCTAGGGGTACCAACATCTATTGTTGTACCTCAACCACTTCCTGATCATATAACAATAAGAACAGGTACTATTGATGAAGGAGATGGCTTCAAGCTAAGTGCTGGAGATAACCCATATGAATATCAACCATACGTTAGTAATATTGATTACGAAGAAGCTCAGGCTAGTTGTGATGCAGTTAATGCAGAAATAGGTATAGCAATTATGCAACCTGATACTGACTTATTTCTCCTTGCTCAAATAGGTAGAGAGTTTTCTGACTTTCTAGTAGATAACGGTGTATATAGAGTTACTGAAACACAAAGTAGATTCAATGTTAACCCTACATATCTTGCTGGAAGAGCGTACCAAGAAGCTGTAGCATATGTAAATACATATACAACTAGCACAAACAGATTAAGTATTAGTTCTCTAACCACTATACTAACAAATATATTCAATGATTATGGATTTACAGCACCTGACGATAGGTTTACATATACATTAATTGAACAAGTAGCTAGAAATAATTTTAGTGAATTCTTTGCAGTTTCTGGATTCTTTGCTGGTGAAGAGGAAACAGAGCCTCAAGCCATAGTAGATTCACCAAATTATGGTGAAATAATAGCAAATCAGCTTGTTGGATATGGATTTATGTATTTACCAAACGATAAGAGAGCACCGCTTCCAGAAGATATAGTGGCTGGATCTATATTGGTAAACATTAGGAATATTATTGATCGTGAATTTGATGGAGTTTTTCATAAGCTACCAGCTGAAAGAATTATGCAGATTATGCTTGATTCTGGCTACCATAATCTAAATGGACATTCTCCTATCGAAGTAAGAAATATAATTAGAAAACTAATAGCAGATACTCATGAAGGGTTAAGTGATCTTTACCCTATGAAAAATGATCTTGATTTGGAGGATTCACCTCTACGGAGAATATTACAAAACAAGAGACAAAGAGAAAATGCAGCTGAGAAAATATTGGCAAGACCAATTCCTCAACCGCAATATGCCCATGAGCAGATTTATACAGAGCTGGCTCCAACGGCAAGAACATATGAGCTCCAGGAAGCATTTGATGTTGCATACCAAGAAGATGATAGGGTACTTTTTAATATCACAGTAGAGAACTTACTAGCAGAAATGGATAGCTATAATTATTGGGAGCTATATCATGCGAGACAACTACTAGAACATGCTCTATTCATGTTTGAGAATGGATATTATGAATGGAAACCAGAGACATTTGGTGAACGAATTGCGGATCTAGGATTAAGATTTTTAAAACTATTCCCTGCATTTAATGAAATAATAGAAGAAGAGGATGAAAATGAATTAGATCTTCATCTTATCCAGAATGCTATTAATCAAATAACAGAACAAGCTATGGCACTTCATAGGATGGCTGAAAATCCGAATCTAAGAAGTATGGTACATGTTAATGCACCAATTTCTGGATTCTTGCGTAAAGGATTCAAACCATATGGTGAAGTAACAGGTGGTGGCTCTGTAGCCCCAACAGTGGTTGTTCCTGTAGGAGTATTGCTTCTAAGTGCTTTCCAAAGGCAAAATACTCCTACAAATTAGGAGTAAAACTAATAAACTAAGTTTAAATGAAGGACTTAGTTTTTTAACTTCACGGAAGTATTATAAGTTATAGACGTCTCCTTCAAATCAATATATGAAGATTCTAGTAGATAGATTTTGTCTATAGTTAACTTATGTGTGTTGAGAACATCTTTTACAAACATACCTTGTGTACCAGTGTACTTAAGTAGTTCTGTATCGCCTTTCTTGCCTGGAGTCTCAAGGTAGTAAATGAAAGTCTTTATAGTTGGCTCTTCCTCATCAACAATCATACCAACAACCTCAATATATTTGAGATCCTTCATTTTATAGGTAATTCTTGATCCAGCCTGAATCTTTGAAAGACCCACTTCCTCTGTAACATCAAGATATTTTGGTTTAGTTGTACTTGTTTTGGACTTAGCCATTTATATATATTAACTATAGATATTATACCATACTATGGGTTATTTATTAAGTGAAATATATAATATATTCACCAATAGAACAGAATAATGTTAAACTGAAACAATACAAAAATAGTTATGAACGACTCATTAGAAGAAACACAACAAGCAATATTTAGCGTTGCAGAATTCAATATAGTATTAAACCAGCATCTTTCTTTACTAAAGGATGTAAATGTAACTGGTGAAATTACACAGATGACTATTACAGCAAAGAAAGGGGTATATATTACGCTAAAAGACCCAGACCAGAATGCTTTATTATCAGTATCAGGCTATGCTCCAACTATACAAGGAATTAACCTTGTAGAAGAAGGTATGAAAGTAACTATTTCGGGTACTCCTGAACTATATTCACCTATGGGTAAATTCAGTGTGAAGATTTTTAAAATTGTCCCTGTAGGAGAGGGTGCATTAAAGGATGCTTATGAAAAACTTAAACAAAAGCTAGATAAAGAAGGACTATTTAATCCAGAGAGGAAAAGAGAATTACCTGACTTTATTACCAAGATTGCACTAATAACTGCCAATAAGTCCGCAGCACAGAGTGACTTTCTTAAAATCCTCAAGGAGAATAAGGCGAACTTAGAAATTGATTTTTATCCTGTACAAGTACAAGGGAAATACTCAGAACAAGAGATAATATCTACTCTGAAATTCTTATCTAATAAATCAGAATATGATTGTGTTGTTCTAACACGAGGAGGTGGTAGCCTGGAAGATCTGATTACATTCAATGAAGAGCAAGTTGCTAGAACAATTTATGCAATGAATATTCCGGTAGTTGTTGGTGTAGGTCATGAAATTGATGAAAGCATTGCTGATTTTGTTGCTGACGTCAGAGCTTCTACTCCTTCTCAAGCTGCTTATTATTTAGTAGCAAAGAATCAAGCATTTATCGATAGAATATCTCTTAATGCTGATGTAATTAGGCAAGGTGTATTAGCTAGATTAAGTAACGCAAAGCTTAGAGT
Source organism: Candidatus Dojkabacteria bacterium (assembly GCA_020429485.1). Lineage (GTDB taxonomy): Bacteria > Patescibacteriota > Dojkabacteria > B142 > OLB20 > JAGQLK01. The sequence continues at coordinate 5,135 of JAGQLK010000067.1, forward strand.
TTCAAGCAACTATAGAGGTATAGAAAGACATTTGTACGATCAGATACATAATGTGAAGCTTATGACAGAAAAGCTTTCCAATAGAATTAATGAAGTACCTCAAAAAATCTCGGATTCACAAAGTAAACTTACAGCTCTCGAACGACTACTTAAATCATTCAATCCGAACAACATTATTGATAGGGGTTACGCTCTTATCAGAAATAAAGAAGGTAAAGCCATCGTATCAATAGCTGGATTGAGCGAGGGTGAAAATATCGATGTTACGATGAGAGATGGTAAGATAAGCGCAGATATAACTAATTTATCAAAAAAGTAATATGTACAAAGGTGAAGAAGTAAAAATCTTAGGAGTTGGCACCATTCTAGAAAAAGATGGCAAAGTATTAATGATAGAAGAAAGTCTATCTCATGCAGAAATTGGTAAATCAAGCAATATGCTTGCATACCCACTTGAAACTGTTAAAAGTAATGAGTCAGCATCTAATGCTGCTGAGAGGGGCTTTATGGAAGAGGTTGGGCTAAGTATTAAGGTAAAATATATTGTAGGTTTCTATCAGTTCAAAGGAGGATTTGGTGTTTCTTTTGCTGGTTCTCTTTTAGAGCAAGGAGAAATTAATATTAATGCAGAAGAAATTAGCAAATATTCATGGCTTAGCAAAGATGACATATTAGCATACCCTAACCTTAGACCTGGCGTTAGAGAGTCAATCACTGATTATTTTGCAGGTCAGCAATATCCATTAGAAATTATTACTTCAGTAACAAAATAACATGAGCGAAAAAAAAGATAATATCAATGCTAGTATCAAAAAGCTTGAAGAATTAATCAGTCATTTCGAGGAAGAAAGAACAGAACTAAACTTAGAAGATGATATCGCTAAATACGAAGAAGCAATGAAAATAGTCTCAAGCGTAAGAAAAGAATTAGCTGGTTATGAAATGAAAATTAACGAGATAAAGGTGAAATACGAAGAGGAGCAGGAAGAGATGAACTTCTAAGCGTCAGCTTCTTTTTCTGCATCTTCTTTTTGTGCTATTTCTAGCACGCTTGCCATCATTTCTTCGAAATCTTCACCTTCGATGCCATGTATTCGCGCACCATTTTCTAAGGTATCGAATTGCGATGCAAAGCAACCCACGCAATGAAATCCATATTCGGTAGTTAGGAATAGTGCTACTTCTGGGTAGGAGTCTGCTAGTTCTGATATTAAGATGTCTGGTTTTATGTCTTTGTATGTCATTTTGAAATTATATCATTTCAGATAAAGAAAGTGTTTGTAATGGATATTATAGTTAATTCATTTTTCCCTTCATATCTTGGCCGAGTTTAAGGGGTTTGGGGTAATATATG
>JAGQLK010000068.1 GCA_020429485.1 Candidatus Dojkabacteria bacterium
GCAGGATGCTTATAAGGGATTAATGCCAGCTGAGCTTCTTGATAACCTTTCTATTGACCAGAAGATTAAACTTTGGGAGTCGCTATTATCCAGCGATAACAAAGATACAATTGTTTTTGTAGCAACAGAAGGAGAGTCAATCATAGGCTTCACTAGTATTGGCAAGAGCAGGGATCCTGAAGCCACAGAAGAAATTGGTGAGATATATACAATTTACGTAGATCATAACCACTATCGAAAAGGTGCTGGTAAATTACTTTTAGATGCAGTCCAAGTAGAGTTAAAAGAGCTTGGATTCAGCAAAGCAACGCTATGGGTTTTAGAGACTAATATTCAAGGGAGAAATTTCTATGAAAAGAATGGGTGGCAAATCACTGAAGGGAAGAAGACAGAAGAAAGAAATGGTTATAAATTAGACGAAGTAAAATACAAAAAAATACTATGAACTTTACCAAAACAAAAATCGAGCCAAATTATCACAATCCAGAAGGTGTAGCTGTATTCAATATTAAAGACATTACCCTTCCAGATGACTTTGATGCAAAAGAGCAATATTTCGTCAAATTTCCACCAGGAGGTATAGGAGGTAATCATAAGCACCCTCGTACTGAAATATTCCTAGTAACAGGTGATGGAATGACTTTCGTGTGGCAGGATAAAGATGGTATCATTCACCAAGAGAATATGTGCGCTGATGGATATTTCCTTTACAGGGTAAATCCATGGCTACCACATGCAGTAATTAATAACTCCAAGGAATCTATCGGTACAATGATTGAATTTGCCGATGGACCTCAGACAGACGTAGAACATATTAAACTTATATAACTATGGCAAAACTAACTAAAGACGACATTAAAAAAGTTGCAGACCTTATTAAAATTCACATTCCAGAAGAAGAACTTGATAATTATCTTAGCCAGCTTGAAACAGCATTAGATCCAGTAAACGACTTCGAAGAATTAGATACTAAAGGTGTTGCTATTACATCACAGACTATTGGCACCAAAAATATAAATAGGAAGGACGAAGTTAAACCAAGTCTATCTCAAAGGGATGCCTTATTAAATGGCAAGAATATTAAAAATGGTTATTTTACAGTTCAACAAGTAATTAATGATGGAAACTAAAGGATTAACAATTGCTAAAGCAAAAGAAGCATTTTCTAAGGGAGAATATACCTCTCAAGAATTATTGAATGCTCATATTAACAAAATTAGTGAACTAGATAATAAATTACATGCATTTGTAGATACTACTTTTGAACAAGCAGCCGAGTCTCTAGAAGTGACTGGGAAGCCGTTATCTGGCATACCTGCATCAATCAAAGATAACTTCAATTGGAAAGGGACTAAGACCACTGCTAGCTCCAATATCTTGAAGAACTACATCTCTCCATATAATGCTACAGTAACTGAGAGACTTATTGAAAATGGTGGGTGCCTAGTTGGCAAAACTAATATGGATGCATTCGCCCACGGTTCAAGTACTGAAACATCTGATTTTTTTACTACTTTGAATCCCTATAATGAAGAACATGTTGCTGGTGGTTCAAGTGGTGGAAGTGCAGTAGCAGTTGCTACTGGTATGAGTGTCTATGCAATCGGGTCAGAAACAGCAGGATCAGTAAGAGGACCTGCATCATGGTGTGGTGTATATGGATTTACACCAACCTATGGAAGAATAAGTAGATATGGTGTTATCGCAATGGGATCGTCTCTAGATAGACCAGGTGTCTTTACTAACAATGTAGAAGACGCTGCCCTGCTTCTAGATCTACTTTCTGGCAAGGATGAAAGGGATGCAACTTCTATTCAAGAACCTGCAATGGACACTGCAAGTAATCTCGATGCAACTCTAACTGGCAAAAGAATTGGAATACCTAAACAGTATTTTGATGATAGGATCAATAAAGAAGTCATAGCAGCTATCGAAGAAGCTATTGCAGTTTATAAGAAAGCAGGTGCAGAAATTATTGAATTAGATCTTCTAGATCCTAAGTATTCAATTGCTGTCTACACTGTTGTTCAGAGAAGTGAAGTTTCTTCTAACTTGGCCAGAATTGATGGTATTAGATATGGGCATTATTCTGATATAGAAGCAGAGACTATTCTTGATCAAATTTCATATAACAGAGGTGAAGGTTTTGGAAATGAGGCAAAGCAAAGAAGTATGACCGGGGCGTACACACTTTCTGCAGGTTACTACGATGCGTATTATAAAAAGGCACAGCAAGTAAGAACGCTTATCATTGAAGACTTTGCAAAGGCATTTACGAAAGTAGACCTAATTCTTGGGCCAACAATGCCTGAGACAGCACCTAAGCTAGGTGTAACCAAGAACAATCCTCTTTTCGGTGAATTAGCAGATGTATTGACTGAGCCAAGTGCATTAGCGGGACTTCCTTGTATAAGCATTCCTGTTGGCTATGACAGCAAAGGCCTCCCAATTGGTATGCAACTAATCGGTAATCAGTTCGCAGAACAGGATGTATTAAATGCAGCTTACGGATATCAACAATTAACAATATAAAGTGGACGACACAGCTATTCTAAAAAGCTATAAAATTACACAACCTGAGTTACTTGGGAAAGGAGCTCAATCTAGAACATATGATTATACAGATCATGAAGTTGTTAGAATTATCGACAAAACTAGCATAGAACTAACTCAACGTTTAAAGAATTTCTATGACAAAGTAAATTCCAAGGCACATGTTAGTTTTTCTCTGCCAAAGATTTTAGAGATAAAAGAATTTGGCGAACAAATAGCAGTCATTGAAAAAAAGCTTATCGGACAAAGGGCAGATAGATTAATTGCAAGATTAGATGTTAATGATAAGCAGATAGCTCTTCAGAACTATATCAATGCACTTCTAGAAATAAAGAATATAGAATTTGATTCTGAAATCTACGGAGAGTTGCTTATCGAGAATCGCAAGCCAATCACTGCAGATAGCTGGGTAGGTTTCTTAAAAAGCAGCGTACAATTCTCATATCAGAGATCATTAAAAGATTTTGAAGTAGATTTACCTGATCATAAAGCTATTCTAGATAAGTATCTCCAGGAGCTTGAGAACTATGAATTCAAAGATCATGATCATCTTGTGCACGGAGATTATTATTTTGAAAATATATTCATGACGAATGATATGAAAGTCTCTGCCCTATTTGATTTCAGTGCGCTAACAGTATACGGAGATTGGAGAATGGATTTGGGTGGTGCTATAGACTGGATGAATCAATATGAGTTTATTGATACTAAGGATTATGAATTTACGCGCGACTATCTAAAAGAAAAACTTGGAAATTCTGTATCTGAACAGGATCTTCGATTGTATAAAATATTTTATAGCTTCAGATTTTCGGATTGCAAACAAGATGATCCTAAAATATACCAATGGAGTATTAATCATTTAAACAATTATCTACAAACATGAAATACGAACCAATAATAGGTCTTGAAGTTCATCTTCAGCCCAAAACTAAATCTAAAATGTTCTGCGGATGTGATGCGGACTACTTCGGCAAACAGCCAAACACTCATACATGTCCTGTATGCCTTGGATTACCGGGTGCATTACCAGTGCCCAATGAAGAGGCCTTAGATAAATGTGTAAAGCTAGCATTAGCATTGAACTGCAAGATCAATAAAGAATCTAAATTTGATAGAAAGAATTACTTTTACCCTGATCTTCCAAAGGGCTATCAGATCTCACAATATGATTTACCACTTGGATACGAAGGTTTTGTAGAAATAGATATAGATGGTGACTCCAGGAGAATCAGACTAACTAGAATCCATATTGAAGAAGATACAGGTAAATCATTACATGAGGGTGACTTAACATTGTTGGATTTCAATAAATCTGGAATGCCTCTTTTAGAGATAGTAACTGAGCCTGATTTTGTAGATGAAATTGAAGTTGAACAATTTGCTAAACGCTTACGACAGATTGTAAGGTACCTTGATATTAGCGATGCAGACATGGAAAAAGGTCAAATGCGATTTGAGCTTAATATGTCTGTGAGAGAAACAGGTAGCAAAGAACTCCCTGACTATAAGGTTGAGGTGAAAAATATTGGATCAATATCTGTTCTACAGAAAGTAATTGCATTTGAATTCAAACGACAGACAGAGTTATTAGAAAAAGGTGAGAAACCAGCACAAGAAACTCGTGGTCTTAAAGACATGACCGGCGAAACGTTAAGCCAAAGAGTAAAAGAAGACTCTGAGGACTATAGATATTTCCCTGAGCCAGACATACCACCAATTACATATTCTGATGAGAAAATAGAAGAAATAAAAACGACTATAGGTGAACTTCCAAATGAGAAGAAACATCGATTTATTGATCAATATAACTTAGAACCAAGCGCTGCAGAAACATTAGTAGCAACTAAAAGAAAAGCGGATTGGTTTGAAGATTCAATCAAAGATATTTCAGATAAAGCACTTATTGCAGAAATCGCAAAGTGGTATGTTGGTGACGTAATAGGACTACTTAAAGCAGATAAAAAGTCACTTTCGAGCTTAAAGTTTCCACCAGCCGACCTTGCTAAACTTGTATCTTTAGTTAAAGAAGGTAAGTTAACAGGTACATTAGGAAAACAGGTACTAGCAAAGATGTACAAAACTGGAGATAAGCCAGATGATATTGTAGCTGCTGAAGGCCTTGAAGTGGTAGATGATGAGAGCGAACTTAAAGCTATTGCACAAAAGGTTATTGATGAAAATCCTAAAGTAGTAGCAGATATTAGCAAGAACCCAAATGCAATTAAATTCCTTCTAGGTCAAATTATGAAAGAAACTAGAGGTAAAGCAAATCCCAAGACAGCCGAGAAAATACTTGAATCTTTATTTGCATAAAAAAACCCTGAACTGATTGTTCAGGGTAGTTTTTTACTTAAGCTTATTCTTAAGAAGCAAATACTAGATATCCGAGTAAAAATCCTACGAATAAGAACAATATTGCTGTAAATGCTAACAAAGTTGTATTCGTTTCTCCTCCAGATGGTTTACTTGCTGTACTAGTCTTCTTTTTTGCCATTGTGATAAGAATTTAAGAATTAATTTACTTTAACTGATGATAACATCATATTAACATCTTCTTTCATCATTTCATCTAACCCTTCAGCAACAGTAACCTGATAGCTCAAGCCACCATCCAATTCAACACAGTATTTCATTACTGCACCAGGATCTTCCATAGTCATTCCTTCTTCATGAAGTGTTAACATTGCACCCATCATGGTTCCAAATTCACCTTCTTTATTCTCTAGAACCATCATACCACCGAATTCATCATCTACAGCTAGATCACCATAACAACTCATTCCCTCTTCTAAAGCTACTAGTCCTGGATCTAGAGTTACAACAGTCACACCATCAGCAGATAATGCACCTGTTTCAACATCATACATCCATTCTTCAGGATATTCGAAAGATACCGTACCATCTTCGTATTCTACATCTGCACTCATCTTGCCTTGCATTGAATCTGGCTTGTAAATACGTAGGTAGTTACCTCCGTTGTTGTTAAGTTCTACTTTTACAGTATCACTCACATAAATAAAGTAGAAAAGAACGAATCCGAAGAGAAATCCTACAAAGAAGAAGATTATCGCAACGAATCCTACCATGGGACCAAGTGCCTTATGATCTGCCATGGAATGCTTGTTTTCTTTCTTTTCCATAAAAAGCTATTTTAATAAATATATATATTTACCTTCATTAAACAATATTTTGAGAAACAAGTCACTATCTTGTTAAAATTTAGTAAGTTAATTTATTACGCAAAGTAATTATGAAAGACATAGTTGAACGTAAAGAAGTTTGGGATCCAGACGCATACCGAATAAGAATCAAACTTGGCGAAGATGAATTTATGTTTCAAAGCCCTGATAGAGCTACTTTTGAAGAAATAGGTTTAGACTTACTGAAAAAAACTTTCGGTAGATATAGCGATCTGGAATAACTAGCCTTTGTATTCGCCACTTGGGGTCTCATCGTATACGAATTCTGCCATAGGATCAGGCCAATTCATCATGTATTGTGGCTTTCCACCTAATGCATAAGTTCCATTTGATATAACTTCACAATTTCCGCCATTACCTGGTGTATGACGACACATTGTACAGAATCCGCTCAAAGGACCAGCTGCTCTATTTAATGCAAGTATCAAATACCCATTCCTTACTCCAGATATAGTAGCTTCTCCACTAGCAATCGCAGGACATTCGGTTCTTGGAAAGTTCGATTCACTCATTTTTTAATATATCTTAATTATATACCTATATTTAAACCCAAATCATGATACTAGACACAAGATATACTGTCAATATAAAAAGCCAGGATTTACCTGGCTCTTATAACGGAGAAAAAGCTTATATTAATGGTTGATTACATATGCGAATTTAACTTCAGGCATACTCTCTTCAAGTATACTTTTAGGTAGCTCTTCATATTCTTGGCTTAAG
>JAGQLK010000069.1 GCA_020429485.1 Candidatus Dojkabacteria bacterium
CACCAGAAATAGTAGTAATCGGGTGGCTAGGAAATAATAATAATGACAAAATGCTCTACGGAGCTTCAGGAATGACTTCGGCAAAACCATGGGTATCTGAATATGTTCAGATTATGGGTGATAAAATCCCTAGTACGGCATTTACAGTTCCAGATAATATAATTAGTGTTAACGGTGATCTGGCTATTGCTGGGGTAAATGTACCGAGGTACGTCCAAACCAAAACTGCACTCGTATGTGTAGACCAACCTTATAGACTTGCCAGACCAATTGATATTGCATATGGTAAAGCTATAGAGAAAACTTACCTATATTTTGGAGGTCGTTATCTAGGCAACGGCTCTATGCCAACTTCCTACTGCACCATTCCAAGATCAGGAAGTTATCCAAATCCATAAAAACTATTTACAAGTTATTGGAACAATTTTTCAGTTTATCTTATACTAAGGTAGATTACTTATAATCATGAATAAAGAACAAAGAGAATTATATCGAACTGAAAAACTAAGAGAGCTTTTGAAGCACTTTCTAATTTTCTTACTGGTGATCTTTGCTGTTTTCTTTATCAATCCAATATTTTATCCTCAAATTCCAATCTTTACAGTTGTTATTCTTACTTGGGGTGTTGCTATGCTAGCACATGCCATTTATGTATTTTCTTTCTTTGGTTTTCTCGGACAAGAAATGGAAGAAAAGATGTTTGCTAAGGCAGCTCAAGCTCCTATTGTAGAAGAAACTAAGAATAACACTGAACGAGAATAAATTTTCATTTTAAGTTAACATAGCTTATAATTGGACCAAACTAACTTTTTATTTATTATATTTTTTTAATGGAAAATCAAGAAGGAACAATGGAGAAAGAGTCAAAAGCTGTAGAAGGTGAAGTTATGACTAAAGAGAGCCAACCAGCTGCTGGTGGTGCAAAATCAAATGATGACTATATGGCAATTGGTGCTCTAATTCTAGGTATTATTAATCTTTGCTCATGGATCCTTCCATGTTGCGGAATTCCATTTGGAATCATTGGTCTAGTATTAGGTATCTTAGGTAAGAAATCAGCACAATACGAAAAGTTTGCTCTTGTTGGAATGATCCTTTCTGGAATCGGTATCCTATTAGCAATCGGAAACGGTATTCTAGGAGTTGTTTTACAGAACTAGAAATTAATACAAAAGCTCTGTCTTCGGACAGAGCTTTTTTATTTGATTAGACATATTGCTACTCAGGCATTATAATTAGCACATGAATAAAACAATAAATAACAACAATAATTCTAATTCAAGCCAATAACTGGCTTCTATTTGTTGTTAAATACGAAATTGAAGCTAGTTGAAAGACTAGCATTTTTTTATCTATTATTTTGAAAATTATGTCAGATACTTCACAGAAAAAGGATTCTACTGACTGGGATAGTCATAAACTAGATCCTAAATATTTACCAAGAATAAAATCTGCAAAAGATCTTGAAGAGGCAATGTTGCTTAAAGATGTAAAAGATCATGTAGGAAAAGAAGTAAATTACAATGGTTGGGTATACAATCTACGATCATCTGGCAAAATTATGTTTTTGCAATTTAGAGATGGTAGCGGAGACATACAGGCTATTTTAGAAAAATCTGCAGTATCAGAAGATATATGGGAAAAAGCCCAAGAATTAACAATAGAATCATCTCTTCAAATCAAAGGTAAAGTAAAAGAAGATGATCGATCACCATTTGGATATGAGATGGAGTTAAGCGATTTAACAATTGTACAGATAGCACCCGAATATCCAATCTCAAACAAAGAACATGGACCTGAGTTTCTTATGGATAACAGACACTTATGGCTTAGATCTTCTAAACAGAGAGCAGTTCTTAAAATTAGAGACGAAATATTCTTTTCAATGACATCATTTTTGAGAGAAGATGGTTTTACTCGAATAGATACACCTATATTTCAACCTGTGTCATGCGAAGATACCTCTGAACTATTCGAAGTTGATTACTTCGGTGAGAAAACATATCTAACACAATCAGGTCAGCTTTATTGCGAGGCTGCAGAGATGGCACTAGGGAAAACATATGATTTCGGACCAGTTTTTAGAGCAGAAAAGAGTAAGACTCGAAAACATCTAATCGAATTTTGGATGATGGATGCAGAATTACCATTTACAGACTTAGATGGATTAATGGATTTTGAAGAAAGAATGTCCAAGAGGATAATTTCTGATTGTCTTAAGAACTGTGCATTTGAGTTGAAAGTACTAGAAAGAGATGTAGAGAAGCTTCAGAAATATGTAGAGCAAGACTTTATTAGAATGACTCACAAAGAAACTATCGAACTTCTAAATGAAAAGTATGATCTTGGACTTTCTTATCTTGATGATATAGGTGCACCGGAAGAAGCTAAACTAGCTGAGTTATTTGATATGCCAATATTTATTTATGATTGGCCAACTGAAATTAAGGCTTTTTATATGACTAGAACAGGCGAACAAAAAGACGCGAAAGCAGTTGAAGGTGATATGTCAAGGGTAAGGGCAGTTGATTTAGTCGCTGCTGAAGGCTTTGGTGAAATCATGGGTGGATCTGAAAGGATTTTTGATTACAATGAAATGCTAGAAATAATAAAAGCTCATGGATATCCGTTCAAGGATTATGAGTGGTATCTAGACTTAAGAAAATATGGTTCAATTCCTCACTCAGGTTTTGGAATTGGCCTTGAGAGATTCGTTCGTTTCGTAAGCGGAATACACCATATCAGAGAAACTATTCCATTCCCAAGAATGTTGAACAGGATGTATCCATAGTTTATACTGGAGTATATTTCAGTATAACCTCATGAAAAAAGAAATAATTTCTGCAGATGCCCAAAGTGCTAAGGGACTTCTTTCACAGGCTATTGAAGCCAATGGCTTTATTTTTACTGCTGGGTTCATTCATATGGACGAAGAAGGTAATATGGTCGAAGGTAGTGTAGAGGAGAAATTCAAACGGGTTATGCTAAATATCGAAAATGTTTTATCTGCTGCAGGAAGTAATCTTGATGACATAGTTAAAGTAACAATCTATGTTACAGATTTATCAATCCTTGCAGAATTAAATAAATTATATGTTACCTACTTCACTGAGCCATTACCCGCTCGGGAAGCTATTGGGGTAAAAGAATTACCACTAGGAGCGACAATAGAAATCAGTGTAACTGCTATTAAAAATTAACTATGGCAAGAATATGTATTTTCGGGGATTCTATTGCCCGAGGCAACAGTGATTATATTTATGGTGGCTGGGGCCAATTATTAAGCAACTATACAGAGCGTAATTTTGAAGACCTCAGCATATATAATTTAAGTGTTGATGGAGAAACTTCCAGAGAAATCCTAAATCGCTTCCAGCAAGAAGCATCCCATAGAGAGCCATATGCAGTTATTTTTGCATATGGGACTAATGATAGTGCAATTCTCTCATCGACCAAAGAGAATCAAGTATCTCAATCACAATTCGTTGAGAATACAAAAGCCCTGATTGAACTTGCACAGACATTAAATCTACAAGTTGTTTTTCTAGGTTTATTAAGCGTGAATGAAGAAATGACGAATCCTATACCATGGGATGAAGAAAGAAATTATCATAACCAAGAATTACAAACATATAATCGACTTCTCAAAAATATTTGTGAAGAATGTGAGTGTGTATTTATTGATGTTATACATGAGATTGAGCCCAGAAGCCTTCCTGACGGATTGCATCCCGACACTCAAGCACACCAGAAACTTTTTGAGATAATAAAAGCTACCCTTATTGATAAAAAGATTCTACCTAACAAATAATTATCACTTACTTAGCAATTTTGGTTGTATTTTTAGAAGATAATACCGCTCTAGTATAGCCATATCCTTGCTATTACTATATAATAGGTATGAATTATTAATTTCCCAAATGGAAAGTTTTAAGACAGTAATCAAAATTTGGATAATTACAGCTAAAGTAACTCCCAAAAAGTTTACCGTAGCTGTATTCACAATGCTACTGACAAGCTCTATGCCTGTGTTAGCCTCTTACGTACTAGCACAAGCAATAGGTGAACTTAGCTCTATAGGTGATGGATTTGATAAAGATAGGCTATTTTTAATGGTCGTATTCTATATTGTCTTCACGCTTATACAAGAAACTGCAGATGAGTTATTCAATAGCATGAGCTCTTTACTGATGCGCTATGACATCAGTAGATACTTCATTGATATTGTATTCAAAAAAATTAACGAAGTAGATTTAGAGTTCTTCGAAAATACTAAATATGCAGATCTAAAAGCAAAAGCACTTGATACGTATGAATGGAGACCAGGAGATCTAATGCGAGTTTCTATTTATGCCGCGCAGAAATTTGTAGAAGCATTTATCGCAGGAGCTGCAATACTTATGCTTATACCAACAGAAACACTTTTTATTTTGCTCGCAATCTTACCTAGTTTGATTACAGATTATAAATTCCAAGCTGGTGCATGGGATATATGGACTACAGATACCAAAACAAGAAGAGAGTACGGGTATCTTCTTAATATTAGTAATGATCACGAAGTAAAATTTACAAAAGAGTTAAGATTGCTTGGGCTAGGCAACTACTTCAGAGAAATGTTAAACAAACTTGTATTATCGGTGCACTTGAAGCAACAAAGAATTCAAGAGAAGAGAATGATCGGGAAAATATTAGTAAATCTGGTTCCTATTACTGTTATTGGCTACATACTATTTGCACTTACCAATCAGGTAATAGCTGGAGAGCTATCGATTGCCAATTTTACATTCATAGTTACCAATGTAATTGTATTCAAGAATCGTTTTACTTTTGCAATGTTTGATTTAGCGTTTACTATGAGTGAAGCGAAATACGTTAGAGATGTATTTAATTTCCTTGCTGTTGAACCAGAAATTAAAGATAAACCTAATGCTATAAGCAATATTCAGTCTCCACCCAGTATTGAATTCAAAAACCTAACATTCAGATATCCAGGCACAAAAAAAGATGTGCTTACGAATTTCAATCTTAAAATAGAAGCAGGACAAAGTATCGCACTTGTTGGAGAAAATGGAGTAGGGAAATCTACTATAGTAAAACTGTTACTTAGATTCTATGACCCAACTGAAGGTGCAATTTTAATAAATGGTGTCGATCTTAAAGACTTAAATATAGAATCATGGAGAACAGAAGTTGCAGCGTTATTACAAGACTTTAGGACCTTCAAGATGATTACTATTGAAGATAATATTGGGTTAGGTAAACTAGCTAAATATATTGATCAGAAAAAACAAACAGGTAACAAAGATACTCTAGTAGAAATTATCGAGTCTTCTAAGCAGGCAAAATCTCATCCATTCATTGGCGAAGAAGGTTATCAACAAAGGGTTGGTAGAGAATTTGGCGGAGATGAGTTTTCTGGAGGAGAGACACAAAGATTGGCACTTGCCAGAACTTTCTATAGAAATGCTGGCTTAATCATTATGGATGAACCGACATCGGCCGTTGATGCAAAAGCAGAGATGCAAATATTTCAGTCTATAGAAGATCATCTAAAGCAGAAAACGGTTATATTTGTATCACATAGATTTAGCACTGTAAGAGTTGCAGATCGAATATTAGTAATGCAAAACGGAAGTATTGTAGAAGACGGTACGCATGAAGAACTATTGGCGAAAGAAGGAATATACTCAGAGATGTTTAGAGCTCAAGCAAAAGGATACGAATAGTCTCTAAAGCAAGCTTATATTAAGCTTTGGAGATGTGTTGTTAGTATTTTTTTCGTCTTCATCGTCATCATCATCTTTATCCCTTTTCCATAGAAAGAAGAATATTAGTGGAATAATTAACAGAAGTAAGCAGCATAAGCAATACATGTAATTAAAGTCAACCGTACTATCATCTGCGTTCAATATCTTCACAAGCTCTTCTTGCTGATCAATAAGTAAATCATAATAGTATGTTTCACCATTGTAGATAATCTCCAAGCTATATTGTCCTTCTTCTATTACAAGTTCAATATAGCCATCTTGATCTGTAGTATATTCCATACCATCTATGGTCACAGTAGCACCAGAGACAGGATTATCATCCTCATCAACTACTCTTATTCTAACTGCACTCTCAGCGCCAGTTTCTGGTAAATTGTCTATTATTCTATCCTGATCTTCTTCAGGAATCTCAACCCCTGTTCCTTCATCATTATCATCAACCTCAATAGGAGTAACCCCACAGTATATTTCCTGATATTGTATTGGGAAATTCTCACAACCTATAACAAGTACTAGCTTTTTAATATCGGATACATTACCTGCTAGATCTTTTGCCCAATAATTCAAAGAATTAGTGCCGTTTGGAATGTAATCAAATGTGATTTGGAATTTTCCATTTGAATCTGTATTGGTAGTATATTCTTGTCCATCATATTCAAAGGTTACTACAGAATATGGTTCACTTGTTCCCTT
>JAGQLK010000006.1 GCA_020429485.1 Candidatus Dojkabacteria bacterium
AGCATTGAATAAAAGTAACAAATATAATATTCCCTTAACTGTTCCTAAAGCCTCCGGCTAAGGAACAGTAAATCGTTAGCATTTTCTAAGCAGATATATTTTCTGAGAGAGTTCGAATCCTTTCTAAAGCAGCAGGGTAGAGCTGAGTGAACATTTCTTCTAATTCCTCAGGTACGTCAAATTTTACTGTTAAGATTACTTTACCTCCATCTTGAGTGAGCAAGTAACTCTCTTTGCCTCCCGACCACTGTTCTTCTCTTTCCTGAGTTCCGTTATTTTTAGTATCAGATTTATGACTTAGCAAAAGAAATTCATTTGCTACCAACTTATCTACTTTACTAGTTACGCCATACCCATTTTCAGATGAGATAAACTGAATAATATTGCCTTCTTTCATTTCTCCAACCATGTAGGTACCTGGATCAATCAAGCCAGCCCAATCGCGGAATGTATTATCTTGCCATAAGATTTTCCAGACCCTTTCTGGAGTTGCTGAAATGGTTATTGAGAAACTTATCTCTTTCAAATTATTTTTTCTTGGTAAGGTAATACTCAAGATATTTACCAAAAAGAAGACGAGTATGTGCTTCTATGCCTGGTAAGATAACTAAAAGGAATCCTGCATAAGGAAGTACGAACCACTCTAGTGCTCTGAAAAGCTTTCGAATAACAGTATCTTTCTTGGCATCTGGGTTCTTTGGTCTCAGTAGGAACGAGTCAATCATAATTAGGGCGATTAGGAAATATACTGTAAGTCTAATCATGTATGAAGAAACTCTTGGTAAGTTGTCTCCGAGTACTGTACCAGCAAATTGTTGATTGATAAGAAGTGGAATATTACCTCCAATAACTATAACGATAGTCATAGTTATGCCGATTATATGATCAAATAGCACATGAGCTACTTTGTATGCTGCTCGTATAGTTAGCTTGCCTGCTAACAATAGCTTAATCGTTTGCTTGATAAGCCATCCATCATCTGACACTCCCCAAGACCATCTTCGTTCCTGAAAGTATGTATTTTTTATAGTATCGACATGTGTGTCTCCTTCAGCGGCATCAGACATAATCGTTTGGAATACAGGAACTGCAGATACCTTATCTGGAAAATGAAATAATCCTTTAAAGAATAGATGGTAATCTTCAGGCGTAACCCAAGGAGTCCAATATCCTATTTGGTCTATCATCCAGAAAGACACTGAATAAGTAGAAAATGGAACAAACTTATCTTGTCTAGCTAGTTTGCTGACATTATAGATAGAGGACATCGAATTTTTAACTCTAGCGTAGAATGGTAGCTTCCAAATATTTGCATAGAACATTATTGCTGAATTGAAATATTTGTAAGTCGAATCCTTAAGAGTCACATAGAAATATGATACATTTGCAAAATAATCCTGTGGTAATAATGAATCTGCATCGCAACTAGTAATTATTGTTTTCTTCATATCCCAGCCTAGTTTTTCAATTTCGGCTTTGACGGTTTTACCTGCTGACGCCATATTAGAAGACTTACCAATGATCTCATTTTCTGTTAGTTCGTGGCTATTAATCCATACATTTTCGAAGTGCTGTGAGAAATCTCTCTGTAATTGTTTAGATTTTTCTATACCTTCTGGGTCACGAGCTTCAGCTCCAAGCATTATGGATATCTTTTTAGTTGGGTAATTAGAGTTCTTGATATTTTCTAAGGTATCTCTTAGCACATTCATTGGCTCTTTCCAATGTGGAATCATTACTACATGATGAAGTTCTTTCCAGTCAAAATTTGTACCGTTACTTTTGATCTTTTCTAAACGCTCAATTTCTTCATTTAAAAATGCTTTAGCTTTTCTTCTCTCTAGAATAAAAGCAATTCTTTGTAGAAATCTTGGTGGTGTTTTCCTGTTCTTTCTATCCTTCTGTGGGGTATAAACAGCTGATTCAATTGCTGACATCTTTTGCTTAATGTCATTGATTGCCTTATCAATGTTATCTATTTCCATTAGTCTATTAAGCCAATCTATTGACTCTGATTTACGTAATTGTCTATAACCAATCAGGAAGAAAACTAAGAACGAGGCTGACCTATATAAAAAGTAAACATTGAAAACAATAACAATATAAGCCGTTATCTGTGGTACAAAAAAACCTCCCCAAAAAGGGAAGAGTATAAGAAACCAAGAAAAAGCAGGGGGAATCTTTTCAAAAAATTTGTCCGATGTCGACTTGTTATTAGCCATTACTTTGTAATTTCATATAAAAGTTTATAATAGTCTTGAGAAATCTTTTCCCAAGTAAACCCTTTTGCTTTATCTTTATTGTTTTTAGCAATATTTGCAAGTAGTTTTTTGTCTGATACTAGTTTTTCAATTAGCTTTGTTAGTTCATTAACATCACTAAAATCATACAAGTAGCCATTCTTACCATCCTTGATAAGAAATTCGCCACCTTCTGTTCGAGTAGAGATTATAGCATTTTCTTTCGCCATAGCCTCTAATATTGAAATTCCAAATGCTTCCCAATCACTAGGTAGAATAAATATTTTTGATTCTTGCAGAACCTTGTCTTTAATATCATCGCTTGGGGAGACTAGTATTTCGACCTTATTCTCCAGCTTATTTTCTTCTACTTGTTGTTTAAGCGTATTGAGGTATGCTCCTTCATTACCAATTGCTATAAGTTTGATTGTTTTGCTGTCAATTTTAGTCAAAGCTGAAATGATATCCTGTAAACCTTTATACTTTTCATATCTACCAATGAACGAAATTAATATTTTTCTGTTTAACTTATGTTCTTTTACTAGGTCAGCTGTATCAACCTCATCTAATTCTTTTTTGTTAATTCCGTTAGGAATGTAAGTTACTTTTTCAGGGCTAATGTTGTAGTTCTGAATCCAGTTTACTTGACTTGGATTTACTTGTATTACACTAGAATAAAGACGATTCAGGAAACGTTTCTGAATAAAAGTATAACCTGCCTTCAGCAGTCTCTGTGAAAAAGAATAATCTGATAAGGCCATAAATGGTCCGTGCGGTGTATTTATGAATTTTGTTCTTCTAGAAACAATTTTCTTTAAGACTAAGCAGAAATCGTGCCAAATAAATCCAAAACCATGTGCATGGATGATGTCTGCATTATGCGACAACAGTGCAAATAGCATATTAGGGTAAATACCAAAATAGTATTGAGAATTGATTTTATTAAATCTTCTGATTATTATGCCTTCGTATTCTTCTTCTTTGGGATAATCACCTTTATCAGTATTAGTTGTAAATACTGTAACATTGTGACCTAATCTAACCATGTGCTTAGCTAGAGCAAGAGCATTATTTTCAGCCCCACCTCTAATAGGGTGAAAGTATGGTACAACATATGCAATATTTAGCGGTTTTATTTCTTTGCCCATTTTCTCGAACTCTATTAGTGTTTCTGAAGCAGTTTTTTCCCATGTATATTTTTCACTATTTTCTAGAGCCTTTTTAACAAGCGAGTCTCTATGTTTCTCATCCTTAATCAATTTTGCAATAGAGTTAGCAATAGCTTCTTTATCAAATGGATCAACAAACTCCGCTGTTTCTTTTAAGATTTCAGGATAACTAGATCTTCTTGCTGCGATAACTGGTACTCCAGCTGCAGAAGCTTCCAACACAGAAAAGCCAAATCCTTCATAAGTAGAAAGGTGAATAAAAGCCACAGAATTGCGCAGGATAACAGGCAGATGATGTCCTTCGACCTCACCAGTAATTATCACCTTATGTTTAAGCTTGAGATCGTCAATTAATTGAGTTACTTCCATGGCGCCGGCCGTTAGTGGATGTGCTTTGTTATCCCAGCCAACTTTAAACTCTTTACCTGCTAGGACAAGTTTATGATCAGGGTGCTTCATACTTATCTGTGCAAAAGCTCTCAATACATTGGCTATGTTTTTATTGGATTCTAATCCACCATAATAAAGTAAGTATGGCTGAGTGATTTTGTACATGATGAGAACTCTTCGAATTTCGCGAGTTTCATCAGAGATATTATCTTTCCTGAAGCGTTCACTTATACCCAAATGTATTCTTTTTACTTTCTCTTGTTTAAAACCAGCCTTATTAACTATTTCTCTTTTAGAAAAATCTGAATTAGTGAGAATAAGATCAGCTCTTTTAGCGACTTCTAGATTTCTTTTGTAGAAGATTCCTTTGATAAAGTTGATAAGTTTATTCTTCTGAGAATAGCTTTTTGTAGCGTAAGGAATTACGTCATGGATCATCACAGCTGTTTTTACATGGCCTACAGGCAATCCTCTTTCAAAGCTCGGTGCAAAATATAGATCGAGCTTGGCTGACCTAATCTTTTTCAGATATTTAAATCTGAAGTAAAGTACATTAAATGGATTTGAATTCCTAGCATTTCCGAAAGAGACGAATTCAATATTATTACTTTTCTTGATACCTAGTTCTTCAAGATTCTTTCTAAGGTCATAGAATCCAAATAGAACCCAAGTGTGATTCGGATCTTTAAGTAACTGATTTAGCAGCTCGCGTCCATAGTATCCAATTCCTCTTCTGGAATATTGATCAAATAAGAATGTGACATCTATCCCAATACGCATGAATCATCTTTGTTAACAAATATGTTAGATTTTACTATTTGCAGGAGTTCTTTTGCAAAGTTATAGGCAGATATTGTAAAAGTCATATAGGTATTCAGTTAGAGAGAGACCATTCTCATGAATCTGCCCAGCTACATATTTACCAACATATCTATAATGCCATGGTTCGTAATTGTAGCCCGTAATTTCTGTTTTCCCTTCTGGGTATGATTGTACAAAACCGTATTTATAGGCATTGTCTTTTAGCCAAATCCCCACCTGGGTCTGTCCCATATAGCTTGTTGCCTTGAAGTTATTTTCTGCGCTCATAATATCTACAGTTGTTCCAAGCTGGTGTTCGCTATATCCAGGGGAAGCGGCAAATCCTCCTGCTTCTGCTAAACCTACATATCTAGCCCAATAGTTAAATGCATATTGCTGTGTTGTGTACGATCTGTACCCTGAAGTGATCGCATATTCTAAATTTGCTGCATTCATATCATTTAACATTGGGATAAGGCTATTGTATGCACTCTCTCTAAGCTGAATTGTTCTAGTAACATTGTATTTTGAGGCATCTAATGTATGCAGATCGCTAGGCATGTAATCCGCCGGCAGCATGTTTTCTTTATCAACCACTTCAAGAATTGAATCAGGCGAAACTAATCTGTTCTCAAATACTAAGTTGCAGAATTCGTATGTTGGAAAACTATCTGTTAGTCCTAGAATTTGATTTGATCCTTGGTCAGCTTTAGTATTCGTGTATACGGCCTTAGTATGAATTAGTTGAGGAGAAGGTGCTGTACCTGCAAAAAATTTATCAAAATCAAATATTGCAACCACAAGAGAGAGGTTAATTAAAGCTATTACCAGTATATTTCTTAAAATATTTGAATGAGGCATGACATTATTATAATATGAACATTGATTGGATTAAACATAAATTAACTGTATAATTCCAATATCTATTTTTAATATAATTCTTCTATTTAAAATGTCCAAGAAGCAAAAACTTTTCCTCTTTAGTCTTATTATTTTAGCCTTATTGATTGCATGTTGTTTTATGTTCTTTGCTTTCACAATAATTACAGCTGATTTATCTGTATCGGGTGATGATACATTTTCTTCTGGGTCTACCGATCAGACAGTTGCAGTGATAGATGTTGATGGAGTAATAACATCTCTTGGTGCAAGTGACTTCTGGGGTAATGAATTACCAGGAATGGTTACAGACACAGTCGATAAATTAGAAAGAGCTAAGAACGATGACAATGTTAAAGCAGTACTTATAAGAGTTGATTCACCAGGTGGTGAGGTCTATGGGACTAGAATAATTTATAACAAGATTAAAGAAGTGCAGGAAGAAGGAAAGGTTGTAGTCGTATTGATGGAAAGCCAAGCTGCATCAGGTGGATATTATATTTCTGCTCCAGCTGATTGGATAGTGGCATCAGAAATGACTCTAACAGGAAGTATTGGAGTTAGATTTTCTGGGTTAGATTTATCTGGTCTGTATGAAAAAGTAGGAGTAGAGGAGGTCGAGGTAGTAAATTCAGAAGGAGACTTAAAGGTTCTAACTGACTTGGCTGATAAAAATAGCGAGGGTTATAAAGTGTTACAGAGTGTAGCTGATGATTATTATGATAACTTTGTTACTGTAGTAGCGGAAGGGCGAGGCTTGGATAAAAGTTATGTGATAAGTATCGCCGATGGTAGAGTGTATAGCGGCATGCAAGCTTATGATAATAGTTTGATAGATGAGATAGGTGAATCAAAGGAAGCAGTTGCTAAGGTAGCAGAACTAGCAGATCTTGACGATCCTAACTTTGTAGTATATGATAGCAGCCTCTCAGGTTTTAGCTTCGCATCTTCTATGTTGAAATTAATATCACCTGAATTAGATATTATTAATAGAGTATCTAATCAGCCTGGGATCCAAGGCTATTACTTATTAACTTTATAGGTAGATATTGAAATCTGGAGAAATAACAGCTCTTCAAAGAGGCGTAAAATCTAGAAATGTCAATATTTATATTGACGGCGAGTATAGTTTTAGTGTAGTAGATAATACTGTAGTTGAGTTTAAATTATTTAAAGGAAAGAAGTTAAACGAAGACGAGATTCGTGGTATAGTTAAAAAAGATATCGAGTCTAGGTATTATTACAGGGCGATTGATAGGATTTTAAGTAGGCCAAGGTCAGAGTTTGAGATTAGGAAATATCTTAAAGAAAAGATATCAAAGTCAAAATATAAGGATAAGATTGACGAAAGTGTTATTGAAAATGTGATTAGTAGATTAAGAGACAATCAATATCTGGACGATTATGCATTTGCTATATGGTGGCTCGAGAATAGAATAGCATTCAAATCAAAGAGCAAGTTGGAATTAAAAATGGAATTATCAACTAAAGCAGTGAGTCCTGATGTTATAGAGAAAGCGGTCGCAGAGATAGTAGATAGTGATTCAGAAAAGCAGATGGCACTAGATCTGGTTGAGAAGAGGATGAAGAGTTTATCTGGCAAAAATATATCAAAAGTAGAAAAGCTAGATAGAGTAAAGAAATATCTACAAAGAAAAGGATATAGTTGGGATATTATTAAACAAGTTATTTAAAATTTTATATAAAGCAAATGGATAAGTTGGGATCCAAAATTAAAGCTGCTAGAGAAGAAGCTAAATTCTCGCAATTACAGGTTGGTGTTGCATTAGGAGTTTCAGATAAAACTATTTCTGGATATGAATCAGGTAGAATTTGTCCACCTATTGATAAATTACAGCAACTAGCTGATCTTTTAAAGAAGCCCTTAACTTATTTTCTAGGTTCTGATCCAAAAGATTATAAAATCTCATCAAGATTACGAGCTGTAGAGATTATGCTTAGAGATATTCGTAGAGAATTGAGAGAAATCAAAGCTTTATCTCAGAAAATGGACTTAGATTAAGTAAAATAGTTGTTAGAAAGCTTATTTGATGGTAAAATCAACTCACTTTTGCTTGAAATTGAATCAGTTTATTAGATAAATCCAATGAATACCGAATTATTAACAAAAATTGAAAAACCATTTATGAAGAAAGCACCAAAGTTCCAAGTTGGAGACACAGTTGCTGTCTACACTATTGTAAGAGAAGGCTCAGATAAGAAGAGAATCCAGATATTCAAAGGATTAGTTATTGCAATTAAAGGGTCTGGAACAAGGAAAATGTTTACTGTAAGAAAGATTAGTGCAGGTATCGGTGTAGAAAAGATTTTCCCACTAAATAGCCCAAATATTGAAAAAATAGAAGTACTAAGAGCTGGTAAAGTAAGAAGATCAAAGATTTATTACATGAGAGATAGAATTGGTAAACAAGCTATGAAAGTAGACGAAGGCAGTAGAAATCTTGAAGATGCAATGGTTGACGATGAGCAGGTTGAAGAGGAAGTAGCAGAAGTTACAACTGATGAACAATCTGAACAAGAAACACAATCTGAATCAACAGAATCAAAAGAGGAATCTAAGGAATCTGACGCAAAAGAAGAAGAGAAGAAAGAAGAGAAAGCTAGCTAATCTAAAGCTAGAACAAGAAATTTTATCCCAAGGATACGAACGAATTGTTGGTATTGATGAAGTAGGCAGAGGAGCCTGGGCGGGTCCTGTTGTCGTTGGCGCATTTGAATATTTCCCAGAGCAGCAAGAATATAATGGAGTTAGAGACTCTAAACTCTTGAAGATCGATGAACGTGAGCTTTTGGTGCAGAAACTACAGTTACATCCACATATTATTGAAGAGGGTTCGGTTGAAAGTATTAATTCTCAAGGTCTTGGTAAGACTATTGAAGAATTAATTTCAAACATAGTACAAACTTACGATAAAAAAACATTTTTCTTGATAGATGGGCAATTTGCCCAAAACTTTACGAAGAGATCACTAAAAGTCATAAAAGGAGATATGAAACATTACAGCATTGCCTGCGCTTCCAATTTAGCCAAAGTGTATAGGGATAATCTTATGAAAGAATTACATTTAGCTTATCCTGAATTTGGGTTTGAAAGTAATGTGGGCTATCCTTCTTTATATCATCGTAAAGCTTTGGAAACGCATGGTCCTACTAAGATTCATAGAGCTAGTTTCAAGCCAATAGCAGAGATGCTTAATCAGTATTCTTTAGGTATTTCATATGAATAGTAGGGAAAAGGGCTATAAAGCAGAAAGTTTCGCACAAGAATATTTAGAGCATAAAGGGTATAAAATATTAGAAAAAAACTATTGTATAAGAGGAGGAGAGATTGATATTATTGCTGAGGTAGAAAAGGAAATAGTATTTGTAGAAGTAAAGAGTTTGGCAAACGAAGATACTATTTCTTTAGAAGAAACTGTAACGGAAAAGAAGACGAAAAGCCTGATTAGGGCAAGTAAACACTGGCTAAAAACGCAAAACTTTGATAATATTGACTGGAGAATTGATTTTATCGGTTTGATATTAGATAATGGTAAGATCAAAAAGCTTAAGCACCTTCAAAACGCAATTTACTAATTATGTGGGTCGGTAGCTCAATGGTAGAGCAGTGGCCTTTTAAGCCATTGGCTGCGGGTTCGAGCCCCGCCCGACTCACATAGGTAGTAAGTTATGTGTAAAACATACATATTGTATAATCCAGAGATAGATAAATATTATATTGGTTCAACAAGGAACCTAGAAGTGCGTTTGGGCGAACATAATAAGAGTGCACACTCTTCTAAATATACTCGAAAGCAAAAGGGGAAATGGGAACTAGTCTATAGTGAAGAGTTTGACACTATAGGAGATGCAATTAAGAGGGAAAGGCAGATAAAGAATTGGAAAAGTAAAGCAATGATATCGAAGCTAATTAGAGCAGTCCCGACTTAAGTCGGGATTGGCTGCGGGTTCGAGCCCCGCCCGACTCACATAGGTAGTAAATCTGTGACTAATATTATTTATTTCGAGCATACAAAATACCTATCAGTTTTATCATAACTGGTTAACTTCTTATTTAAGCCTACGTCTAGTAAATCGGTGCTGAAACCATTATCCCAAAGTTGTGTTACAAGATCCTCTTGTTGCAGATAAAAATTCACATTTCCATAGAAGGTGCTTGATGCTGTAATAGTATTGGGTAGTGGAGCTAGTAGATGCTTCTCAAATTCTAGATCACATACATGTGACATATAAAAGTGCCCTCCTGGTTGTAAAATTCTATATACAGATCTATAGAGAGGGTGATGATCTAATGGATTCATACAGTTCACCAAAAAATCAGCAAAAATCGCATCGTATTCTCCAAACTCAAGAGGGTCTAGCTGTGTGGCGTCAGCGATAATAGCTTGGTCTCCATCTCGGCAGTATGGTGCTAATTGCTCCATTGGTAAAGCAGTGATATCAAAAGTGTCTATTGTGGCATCTATGCCTAATTTGGCGATTTCCTCGACCATAGCTATATAGTTTAGGGGAGTTGCACAGCCAAGTATTGCTATTCTGTTTCCTCGTTGCTGTCTGAGTCTTAGAAATTCATCTGATCTTGTGAACACATATATGTGCTCTGATAAGGCTGCTCCCATGTACTGTGATTGATCAACTGAATATCCAGAATAATATTCCGGACTGAAAGGCGTAGACATAAGAGCAATATTGTCGCTTGATACTGCAGAGATTGCTACAAACTTCCTCTGAGGACTATTGGGGATCACAGGTATAGTTATATCGGGTGAATAATTTGTAAAACGACCAAATTGTTGAGAAAAACCAGCTGCCATTTGCATAATCTGAGCATCGTCTTGTCTTCTGCCTATAGGTAATGCTTGACTAACCCTAAGAAAGTAGTGGTTTGGATTGACATCCTGTAGGACCTCGTATTCATCTGGTGCGTACACATGTCTTTCGCCAAATGGTAATACTATTCCTGTTGATTGTGGCTCAAAGTCTGGAATGCTCATAAGGCCAGAATTGTATCACACACAAAGTAAAATTATATAGTAATTATATTTAGAAATTCTGTTGATATGTTGTATAATTGTTGCCCATGGAAACATTAAGCATTGATACAACACAATTATTAGATTATGATCCGGCTGCATCACCCGAGGTCAATATACAGCGATCTTTGGCATATGATACATTGAGCGACATGGTTGCTACCAATGATTGTACATTGTTAACTGGTGAGCTTGGTAGTGGTAAGACGCTGGTTGCGTCAATTGTACTACGTGATATGGCCGCTCAGAATGGCTCGCGTGCTTTTATGGCTTCTCCTTTTAGAGATTTGGCTATTGGTACAATCAATTCATTAGGATGGGCATGCGACTCTGTTGAAGGGATCGATTTACATATTGGAGGTATTAACAATGCTACAGAAACTACAAGGCTGGAAATCGGGACAACAAGAATTATATGGAATGATCTAGTAGCGAACTTTGATGAATATTGTACAGCAGAGGTACCTTTTTACAGCACTATCTTCTTTGATGAAACCCATACTAATACTGTAGAGTTGTACATGTCTCTCGGATTGCTTGATTCTGTAAACTATATTCGTGGCCAAAGTGGTTTACCACCAGTTAAAGTAGTTCTAGGTTCTGGTACGCCCAATAAGGGGCTGTATGAGCACTATAGTAGAGAAGGTAATGTTTTGAATCTGGAGGGTACCCCACACGAACTGAATATGAACTTATTAGATAATAATTCTCAGAATAGTGCTGGAAGGGCATTCCGTTCGGGAGATTATACTGGTGTGGTTGAAGACGCTGCAGGTATTGCTGCAGGGATGTTAGAGGATGGTCCTGTACTTTCGTTTATGCCAGGTCTTGGGGAGATTAATCATTTTCTAAAAACGCTTAAGGTATTAGGCATCGATATGAGGCAGTATGGTTATATGGTTGTGACTGGTAGTACCGATCCTAGAGAAAAGGAAGGGCTATTTACTGAGGGGCCTGGTTTGATAATTGGGACTAGTACATTGATCAATGGGGTAAACTTACCTCAAGTAGCTCATGTGCTTGACCTAGGTATACAAAGAACAGCTCTGTATCGGGTTAAGCAAAATCATACACAGCTTAAGGATTCTGTTAAGCCAAACGATTTGGTTATCCAAGGAGCAAATAGGGCAGGTAGATCGCAACCTGGTAATGCTGTAGTCATGCAGACTGCCAATGAATACAAAGCAGCTCCAGCTAATAATCACGCAGCGATTATTAGCGATGATATTAGGCCTTATATGGCTGCTGTAATGAGATTAGGTTTCGACTCTGAAGAATTTGTTAGAAACTTACCTGGTTTAGGTGAGGTAATTAGTGGTCTTCAACATTTCGGTAAAAGACTAGATTCGCTTCTTGATTCATTGGTTGAATTGGGATTTATTACCACACAAGGTGGTGAGTATCAACTAACCTTTGATGGAGAGATCTATACAGATGTTAATTTCTCCAAGCCTGAAGCGGCAAGATTATTTATTGATGGTATGCGTGAATCCAATGGTTACCACAGGGGTACAACAGCTATTGCTGCTCTTATGGATAGGGATCGTCACTTCTTTAGTGGTTCCCCATTAGCTGTATCTACATTAGAGGGGTTAGCAAGTGTTTGGAATACATATATTGCACAAGGAGATGTTGCTGCTAGGTATGCATTTGCAGAACAGAATGGATTGATATTTCAGAATTGGGAAAATGCAGTAGCGATAATTGAAGGCGCTAATGCAGTTTATCCAGAAGCGGAAATCGGCCTGCCGGAGATAGATATGTCACCTGAATTTTTAGACTTTTTTAATCCTTTATATGTAACTGCTTTTCATAAAGGGCTAATGATAAATAGGCGACGCGGAGAGTATACTCAAGCTGGCGCAGGTGTGAACTATAGAGCGTTAGGCATTCCTAAGAATCACATGCGAGAGCGATTCCTTATTTCGCCTGCATGTATAATATTGCCTGATAAGCAAAATATGATCTTATCTAGTGTGCATCCTGTAACTTTGCAGGATATCTGGAAATCTAATATTCCAGGGCTACGAAGATCAGGTAAAGGTGGTACTAAGACATTTATTAGAGTAGCTTCACAAGGCAGAGATATCCGGATCAATTGATTTGTTCATTCTTTCTATGTTAATATTCATCAAATACGTTTGATCTTGGAGAATGGGCCAAGAAATTACATTAATGTAAGCGTAGATTCTTGAAGCATAGAGATCTAATCTATGTGCGTAGGGAATTCCGGCGGAAGTCCGTAATCATACTTCAGACTATTACATTTGGTTTCAGATATGATAGTTACAAAGGCTATGTTGGCGACAATATAGCAAAACAAGGTGGCAACGTCTTTTTGAAGGCCCTTGTAGATAGCTGATGATTCAGGTGTCTACAAGGGCTTTTATCTTTTTACTTTTATAGAGAAAACAATGAATAACTTATACGAAAAGATCATAGAAAAACTAAATAGTATCTCTGCAGATTATGAGCTGATTAAGCTTCCTGAGGATATTGATGACTCAGTAGAGGAACATATGGCTTTCCATGGTGATGATATGAGTAAGGCAAATGTGAACCTGGTTTACAAGACTGATAAGGGCTTTGTAGTAATACAAAAGCGTGGTGATACTCACATTGATAATAAGAAGCTTAGAAAAGTACTAGGATCTTCTTCTGTGAGATTTGCAAATGAGGATGAAATGGGACAACTAGGGCTTGAGCCAGGGATTGTTCCTATAACTGGATATGATCTGCCAATATACTTAGACAAGCACTTGCTTGAAGTCGATTATCTCTATTCTACTGCAACTGATCGTGTTCATGCCTTGAAATTTCATTCAGAGGATTTAGTGAAGCTTAATCCAGACAGTGCAATTGTTGATGTAACCTCAGTGATTAAAAAGGCAGGAATAAACAGAATAGTATCCGGGGTAACTCCTAGCGGTAATATGCTTCATATCGGGAATTATTTTGGGGCGGTAAAGAATAATATAGATTACGGCAATAGCATTGATGAGCCTTTTGTGTTTATTGCTGATTTGCATGCGTTGACAACTATCAAGGATAGGCAGCAACTTGAAAATAATATTTTGAATGTTGTGATTGAATATTTAGCACTGGGGCTTGATCCTGAAAAGGCAATCTTTTTTAGGCAATCAGATGTTCCTGCACATTCTCAGCTTGCTGTAATCTTGGGTAATTATATCTCCTATGGCCAGATGCAGAGAATGCATGCATTTAAGGACAAGTTAGCTAAAGGTGCTGATATTGGGTCAATTAACATGGGATTGTTTAATTATCCGATTCTGATGGCTGCTGATATATTGTTATACAAACCAGATGGCGTTCCTGTTGGTGAAGATCAGAGGCAACATGTAGAGCTCACAAGGGATATTGCTGATAATTTCAATAGGCTTCATGGTGAATATTTCCCATTGCCAGAACCGCTGATCGCAAAGGATCAAACTGCGAAGGTAATTGGTACTGATGGTGAGAGGAAGATGAGCAAGAGCTTAGGGAACATCGTAGGTATCTTTGAGGAGGAAGAAGTAATCAAAAAGCAAATAATGAAGGCCTACACTGATCCAAATAGATTAAAAGCTACAGATCCAGGTGTGGTTGAAGGTAATACTGTGTTTGCATTTCATGACTTGATTAATGATGATAAAGTACAAGTTAACGATCTTAAAGACAGATATCGAAAAGGTACAGTAGGTGATGTGGAGGTGAAGGAAGAGCTAATAAAAGCTCATCAGAGATTATTCGCACCTGCAAGAGAGAAGAGGACGGAGCTAGAAGGCAATATGGCTTACGTTCAAGATGTGCTAAGAGAGGGCGCAAGAAAAGCTAGCATAGTTGCGGAAAGAAATCTAAATGAGATTTATCAATTGATAGGGTTGTAAGAGCTATTCTAAGATATCTCCACTCTGTAGTTTCCACAAGCTCTGGTATATACCTTTGTGCTCTATGAGTTCTTGGTGTGTTCCTTGCTGAGAGATTTCTCCATTGTCGATAACAACGATCCTGTCTGCCTTCATTACAGTTGATAATCTATGGGCGATTATAATTGTTGTTTTGTTTTCAACCAGCTTCCAGAAAGAGTCTTGAATTAGTTTCTCTGATTTAGAGTCTAATTGGCTAGTAGCCTCATCAAAGATAATTATTTTCGGATCTGCAATAAATGCTCTTGCTATTGCAAGTCGTTGTTTCTGTCCTCCAGAAAGTTTAATGCCTCTTTCTCCGACAAGCGTATCATATTTCTTTGGTAAGGATTCTATGAATGTGTGTAAATTGGCGACTTTAACTGCTTCTTCCAGCTGTTCTTGGGATACATTATCTTTTGGATAAGTGATATTGTATCCAATAGTATCATTAAATAGTACTGGCTCTTGTGGTACTAGACCTATATTTTGGCGAAGGCTTTGCTTAGTGATCTCTCTAATGTCGACCCCATCTAGTTTTATTGCGCCTGATTTTACATCGTAAAACCTGAGTAAAAGTTTAGTCATTGTAGTTTTTCCAGCACCAGATTCTCCAACAAAGGCTATTGATTGTCCTGGCTCAATATTAAGGTTGATATCCTTGAGTACATCTTCTCGTTCATTGTAATTAAATCTCACATTTTCGAAGTCTACCTTTCCTTGTACATTGCTTAATTCGATAGCATTTTCTTTTTCGACAACTGTTATTTCGTTATCTAATATATCTAAGTACTTTTTAACATCTATGTAATTCTTAGCTATTTCTCTAAGTCTGTATACTATGTTTGTTAGTTGCGGGAAGAAGCTTGTAACAAAGGCAAGGATTAGAGTAACATCACCGACTGTTATTTCTCCATTTGAAGCTTTTTTGAATGCAATGATCATCACCAGCGCACTACCTACTAGTGTGATCAGTCCTGTTACTATATCTATAAGTCTGAATGTATTTGCATAGCCCCATAAAGCAGACATCCAGGGAATGAACTGCTTCAACATTCTCTTGCGCTCCCATTCCTCTTTGGCAAAGTACTTAACAGTATCATAGTTGATCATGTTGTCTACTATGATATGAGAGATATTGTCATCTTCATTATTGAAGTCGGTTCTGTGTTTTATGTTTTTGCTAACTAAGAACTTCATTAGAAGTGCGTTAAGGGCAACTGAGCCAATAACAACTCCTACCATAGAGACGTCAAAATAAGATAGGGCGAAAATAATGAATAAAAAGTCTACGAATATTGTTAACGTTTCTCTACTTAGATGGTGATCTAGTCCAAAGTAAGCGCCATCGCCTCTCTTCATTGCTGAGATTAGGCTACCACTCTGCTTGTCTGCATGGAAGCTGAAGTCGAGCTTGTGTAAGTGGGTGAATACATCTACGCGTAGATCTCTCCCAGCCTTGAACATATATGAATCAGAGACAACATATCCTAGCACATGCAATATAATTCCTAATAATTGGATAAATGCCAGTCCAAGCACTAATAGAACTAAATGCTCGAATGACTCTTTGCCGATACCATCTACAAGGAATTTATAGAAGATTGCTGCGCCATTAACAACTATTCTGTGAAGTATAAGCAAGAATAGCCCCAAGAAGAAGCTGGTTTTGTATCTTAAGTTGTATGCGTAAACACGCTTAAGAGTGCGAAACATAACTATTATGTTATAAATGAATATTTATCGGGTGTGCTTAAGCTTCGTGCGGCTTCCAATTCGGAGTTCACAGTATAGCAGAGTAATATCCCTGTGTAAACTATTTTTAGATTTTCTATCTCTCTAAAATATATCCCTTGCCGTGTATTGTCTTTATTGTGCCTCTTAGATTAAGCTTATCAAGTTTGAGCCTCAATCTAAAAATTGTTTGGTCAATAGCCCATGGGGAGAACTTCTCGTCACTTTCTTTGCCCCAGATTACTTCGCCAAGTTCCTCTTTGGTAATAACTTCGTCTTCATGCTCCATAAAGGTTTTCAAGATTTCTATTTCGGTCTTTGAAAATTCCTGAATATTGCTAAGTATGATATTGCCGTTATCACCCTTGAAGCCAAGGTCAGCTTTGGGAGTAAGATCGATGATATATTTTCTTAAGATTGGAATTTTTATTTTGTTTTTTTCTATAAATCCTAATTCTTTGTAGACTCTGATGATCTCTTCCTCTTTGTGGTTTAGCTCGATGTTATTGATTACCTTTCGGAATATCTGCAAGGCGTTTTCACCAAAACTATTAGTAAGTCTTCGTGCGTAATTTTCTAAGGATTCTTTGTTGCCCGTTATTTCTGCCTTGTATAGCCGTTTATAAAGCTCATAATGGCCATAGGATTCTTTGAATATATTATCAAGTGTAGCCTTGGATCTGATATCGCCATATTTCTTTTGGCAGATTTGTTCTAGGGTTTTTCTCTCAAACTCACCATTTAGAGCTTGTAAAAATGTATTCTCGAAAAAGCTTGAATCAGAATCTAGTTGGGATTGTAGATCTAAAAAGACTTGGATGTGCTCTAGTGTATAAACAATGGTTAGTTTGTCTTTGTATATTTTGAGCAATTGGTCGAACATATCGATTGTTTTTGCTGGATTTGATAGTTTATCTACCTCGTCTATAATAAATACGAGCTCATCATCGCCATTGATTAAGTCATGGAAAATATCTTTCGTGTCTGTACTAAAGCCCATAAGGTCTAGTAGCGGGTCTTCAATTTCATCTTTGTTTAGTCTTTCTATCAGTCTAACTCCCAGAACTTTAGCAATAAACTTTCTCTTCGTATCCACTTGTATTCTGTTGATTAACTCTTTATTTGAAACTAATTCATGGACGATATCGTAAATACCATCATCTTTAAAACCCACAATAGTGATGGATTCATTGAATTTGATTGCGTTCTCTATCTGTTTGAATAACTGCTTGTTATGCATAATAGTATAGTAACAATATTGTTAGAATTATATAATAAATTATTAGGAATATGCAAGAATTATATAATGTCTAAGAAATGTGAATTCTATATGAAAATTGAGATAGATCTGTAAAACTTGCGTTATAATATA
>JAGQLK010000070.1 GCA_020429485.1 Candidatus Dojkabacteria bacterium
GTATAATTCAGAAGTATTCTGTAAATAATTAAATGCATCTTGATTGATCACACTTACTTTTTCATTATTTAGAGAGTTATTATTAATATCCACTAGTGGCTTGAATGTCTGAGCAAGATCAGTAACTGAAGGGTCTAAATCAACTAGTGTAATGTTTTCTACCTCTTCATATTTTAACAGCTCTCTGGCTACTAACCCATCACCTCCTCCTAGGATCAAAATTGTTGTCGGAATATGATCTGAATAACTTATGGGCACATGCACAAGTGGCTCATGATATCGATATTCATCTGTAGCACTAAATTGAATATTTCCATCTAAATATAGTCTCAAGTCAGTGTTAAACTGCGTAATCACAATTGATTGATATGTAGACTGTTCGTTATAGATCACTTCATCTTGATATAGTCCTTTGTTAAACCAATCTGTAAGCATTCCGTATTTCAAAAATCCTGAGATAAGTACTGTAAAACTTAACACAAGCAAAAATGACAAAAGCTTCTTTCGCACTATCTCTGAAAACGAAACTAGCATAAGTCCACCAACTAATAGATTTATGATACCTACTAAAAATGATGTTCTTAGTAAACCAAATTGAGGAAGCAATATCATTGGGAATGCTATTGAAGCTATTAGTGCGCCCAAATAATCAATTGATAATATTTTGGCAGTAAGTTCACGCATTTCATTACCACTCCTATCCTTCAGAATAGCTAGAAACATTGGTATCTCAGTACCAATTAGAATACCAATCCCACCAATCAAGACTGTGAATACTAGGTAAAAAAGCTCAGTGTAAGCAAAAGTAGCAAATAAAATAGATACAGACGAACCACCAAATAATCCTAGAAGTATTTCTATCAAAATAAAATTTTGTTCTGGTTTACTACTGATATAGGAACTTAGATAAGACCCTATTCCCATACCAGCTAAGAAGATTCCTATAGTCAAAGAAAAATGCAGAACACCATTTCCAAGAAGATAAGATGCCGTCGTTCCAATAATCATCTCATAAATGATTCCTCCGATTGCAACTATGAGGGCAGAGAAAAATATACCAGTTTTACGATTCATACTAGCTTAAGATTGAAGCAGCTATTATTAGTCCCATTGATACTGCAACACCTGCAAACAATACACCAAATGCCATATTATGTTCTTCAACAAGTTCTTTATGTAGTTCTAGCTTAAACAATTTATCAAAAATAATGACGCTGCTTACCATTAGTGTCATCCCCATTAATGCATAAAAAAGTGTTGCTACAATAATATCTAGCTCGAAAGATGGATCTGTAAAGATTTCCATATAAAAAAATTAATAAATAAAATTATTTGCCAAAATTAACTCCACCACCTTGCACTTGCCTCTCTGCGACGCTTTGTCTAATATAATCTGCATCAACAGATTTAGGCAAAAAGGTGCCTGTAATAGCCACAGCTACTACACCTAGTGTGTAAATGATAATAACTGCTGCAATTATTTTAGTTTTTATATTCATTATTTTTTATTGTTTCTAAAAAACAAGAAATAGCTAATGCCACTAGCCAATAATACAACGAAAGGAGTACTGTAAGCTAATCTGGTTTGTACTGTGATATGAATATTATGAACATCCGCATCATAATTAGTTGATGATTCAGCGTATAGATTTATATAATAAGTCCCTCCTTCGACCACCTGTATATCTTTACTTATAGTATTTTTAGTCTCCCTACCTGACTCACCTCCCTCAACCCAATATTCATTGTATAGGTCATAATAGATAGCATTAGTTGGTTCCTTGCTAGAATCTGTTAACTCCACAGCAACTGATTTCCAAACTTCACTACCCTTTGTATAAACTTGTGGTAATTGTGAATTAACAGTAATTCTGGTGACAAAAGGAAAAGAAGGTAACTTTATAGGTCCAGCTTGATTATTATAATCACATAATAATGATGCTTCATCGCATACAGCTATGTCATCCTCATAAATGGTCCTAGTAAAAACATAGCTGGATAGGATACCTAGTGCAGCTATTACTAGAGTTGCGATCACAACAACATCTATTATTTTCCATCTAATCTTATTCTTTAGTCTCTTTCTCTCCTTTTCAGCTAAGTCATGCAGACCAAATGCATTAAGGATATTTACAGATGTCACATTTTGCCCGGAATATAAATTTGCAAATTGATCATCCCATTCCATAGAGTATTGCCCCTTCCCCCCAACTGCATCTATAAAGGCGACTCTACTTTGTTTCTGTATTTGCATAGGTATCTCACCTTCTACTCCATTTACTTTTCCAATGCCTTTCTCTATTATCTTTATGTAGTCACCGTTTTCTGGCTCTACAGTCTTGAATCCTGAGCTTCTAAATAATTCCTCATTGAATCCAACTTCCTGATAGAGAGTATACTGATCAGAATATGCATCATAATCTATCCAATATTTATCACCATTATCTGCAACAGAATAAATATTTTCCCAGTAATAATTATCTCCATCATCCCTCTGAACATATTGAATAATCCCTTTTAAGGTAACATTTGCTCCAAAGAGCTTTCCTTTCATTCCTATTTTTAACGGAGTAAGTCTTCTCATTTATCTTTTGATTATTCTGACTTCAGTATCATATGGATCAAAGAATTTTTCAATCTCTTCCATTAACATTTTAGCTTTCTCGCTATTATCTTCTGTGTAGTTGCAAAGAAATAAATCAATATTTGCTAATTCAAATTCTGGCCAAGTATGAATATTTACGTGTGATTCGGCAAGTAAAAAGCTAGAAGTGTAGCCACCGGTATCAAATATATGCTCTAAATTACCAACGATATTTATGTTAGATTTGATTAATAAGTTTCTAATAAAACTATTGTATGCAGAGCAATCTGTTAAGTGTTTTGTAGTTTTAAACTCTGCTAGAATGTGTGTACCTACCTGACCTAATTTCATATTAAAAGGATAGAATATCTGCAATTATATCTTGATCAGGTATCAATACCAAATTACTGAGCTGTTGTTGGAGCTACTGTAGGTGCAGGCTTAGGGCCAACAACAATTAGTATGTCTTCCTCGTTACTTGTTCGAGTTACTCCAAATAATTCCGCTGGTTCTGTCTCAGCGCTCTCTAAACCTAGGTAGTTGACAATGTATTCTAATGAGCCAGGCTTTGCTCCTGCTGACATATCAAATACTTTGATACCTGTAAATTTATCAGTTTTGCTATCTGTAACGTATTTATAGAACTCATGGAATTGCATTTCTCCTTCTAACTTAGCAGTAATATGATCTAAACCTATATACTCTCCAGATTGATTAAGTACAACTACTTTAGGATTTTCTTTGTAGATATCTGCGTGATCCCAAATATTTTGCAACTCAGATCTAGTTTGTGCGTATGTATTATCTTTAAACTTAATTGTATATAGTCCTGTACTACTATCTGTGTAAATTACTTCATTCAGGCTAACAAAGTTAGGATCTAATACAACATTTAGTGGATCAGTATCTGCGCTATCAACAAAAGCAAGACTTGCTAGTATATCCTCAAGAGAAATATCATAACTAATACTATCTCCCAAGGTTTCAAGTAAATTCCAATATGTTTCTGCTCTTTCGCTAATAGATATGTCTTGAGCAAGAGCAGCATCTTTTAGTCCTTCTATTACTTCCTGTTGTCTTCTTGCCCTTGAGAAGTCACTTGCTAAGTATCCTGGACCACTCTTTAAGTATCTAAATCTAGCATATACTAATGCATGTTCTCCATCTATAGTTTGACATCCTTCTGCAAAATCATAGTATAACCACTGTGCTTCCCATGATTTAGCGGTATCATTTGGATATTTAGCAGTAAAAGAATCCTCTGGACATACTTCAACACCACCAAGATTATTGATGGCATCAATTACACCTTCAAATCGTATAGTAGTTGTGTAATGAATAGGCATACCAATAATATCTCCAAGTTCTTCTTTAAGTTTAAAGAATGGATCTTCTGGATATTGCTGATATGTTAAAGCGTATATTGAATTAATCTTTCCATAGCCAGGAATATACAAGTCTCTTGGGAAAGAGATAAGCATTGTTTGTTCTGTCTCGTGGTTGAAAGAAGCTACAATAATTGAATCAGTATTTTTTAGATCGCCAGTATGAGCTCTTGTATCGAGTCCAACTATTAGCATATTGGTATAGCCATCTGTTTGTTTGAGCTGTGGCTTGAATGCTTCTGTCCAACAAGATGGATTTAAAATATTTGTACACTCTACTTTGTTACCTTCTTCATCGAATTTTTCTACTCTACCATTGAGTGCTTGTATTCTGTAGTAGCCAAAGCCTAACAACCCAAGTAATGATAGTACTAAAAAGAATGCAAGTAGCTTTCCACTTGAAAATTTTCTTTTGCCTTTAGTTTTCTTATCTTTTTTAGAATCCTTTGCTTTGCTTTTCCTTTTGTCTACTTTTGCTTTTTTTTCTTCTTTCACTGGTGCACTGCTTTTTACAACTCTGGATGATTTGCCAATAGGTTGGTTCAGTTTAACTTTTTTATTTTTGGAGTATACTCCTACTTTGATTTTTTTCATCACTTAGAATCTAAAACAATATTTACTAATTTGTCAGCAATCTTATTTTTGTCTCTTTTTACATGAGTAAAAGAAACTGATTGAAGTTTTTTTAGCTGTTTATCTAATTCGAGTTTTAAACTTTGCATCTTCTCATCCTTAATTCTATATTCACCTTTAATCTGCTTTACAACTAATTCGCTATCCATGAAGACATCTAATTCCTTAATACCTTCTTTGATTGCTAGTTTCACTCCCATTATCAAAGCTAAATACTCAGCTTGATTATTTGTAATCTCTCCTCCATATTCTGCATTAATGGAGATGAGTTTATCATTTATATCATAAAGAGCTGCCCCGAGTCCTGCTGGACCTGGATTACCTCTTGCACCACCGTCTGTGAATAATTTCGCTTGCATATTAAAAGTCTACAAAATTGACCAAAGTCTTTTTTATTATATTCACAATACCTGCCTGAGTAAACAACTTTATTAACGAAAGTCTTTTGGGTTTAGTCACAAAGTAAACGCCCTGTCCCGATTGGCACAGGGCATTAACTTAAAATTTATTAGAATGTTGCTGTTGCAACAAATGTTAATTCGTCAGTATAAGTACCAGCTCCGTCAGACGCATCTGGGTCTGCTGCCACTTCAAATTGTACTCTCGATCCGTCTAATGCTCCTGTTGAACTGAAAATGGTTAATGGAGAACCACCTCCAGTATCACTTGGAACTCTTCCAAATTCTGCTGCTGCATCTTGATCATAATCAGCTGCTATAGTTGCTGCAGATCCACTGTTTACTGTGTTAGTACCAGTATCGTCTGCTGCGAAAGCTATACCATAAAGACCTGATCCATCAGAGATAACAGTATCACCTGCATCAACTGATCTGATTTCATCTGTACCGGGTCCTTCTAATGCAGAGACAGTATTAGTTGGTGTACCGTCTACATCATTTTCTCCCACGTAACTAAGTACAGTTACAGCAACACCGCTAGTTGCGTTTGTTGAAGTATCAAACCAAATATAATTAATCGTTCCTGTATTTCCATCTTGATGTAAAACACCTGCATCACCTGAGTCATTTACAGCTGCATCTGTTGGATCTAATAGTCCTAGTGAAACTACGTATCCTGCAGAATCAGTTACTCCACTGTGGGAGTCACAAGGGGAAGCACCCCCAGCTGCATCACAATCTACATTTGTGTCTGCTGTATCTATATCAAAAGTAAGGAATTCATTGATGTATCCTGTAACGTTTACAGTATCATCGTCTACAATTGCAACACCTGCAGCACCGCTGTCCTCAAGTGTGTCATCACCACCAGCGAAGTTTGTATCTGCGCCAAGATCATATGTCTCAATCGTAAATGCATAAGATCCAGCTGAGCCTGGATTATCCAAGTCAGTTGTTATTGCAATTGTAATTGCACCAGTTCCTGCTGCTCCTACAGTATCGCACTCGAACTGTATAACATCATTTGCTGGTACATAAGCATTTTCTGTCCATGAAGCACATGGGGTACCTCCCGCTGCCTGAGAAATTGAATAATCTGCGACATCTAAGGAAGCATCACCAAATGCTGAATCAATCGTTATCTGGACACCATCATCCTGATTGATCGCTGTTGTCGGTGTAAATACAATGGTATGCTCTACATCAACAACACTTACTTCAAGTCTGGACATTGTATCACTTGCACTTGTTATAGCTGCTGCTTGAACTCTTACGAGTAGAACTGCAGCGAACATGTACATTACCAACGAAACAACCGTTAGTAAGGATACTGTACTGAAGTATTGCTTGTTAAATAATTTTTGCATCATTTAAGGGCAATAAAAATTTATGTAGTAAATAAAATAAACAATGTAGTTATTCAAGG
>JAGQLK010000071.1 GCA_020429485.1 Candidatus Dojkabacteria bacterium
GGGCATGGTGCAACATTGAACCAACTTCGCTGCCTCCCGGTAAGATAAAATTTGTAAGTGGGGGGAGATTTTCTTGCCAGTTATCTATTTCATTTTCTAATAAATTCACTTCTTTATCGGTGACTCTAACCTGTTTGAGTTTTTGATTTATATCATGGGGTGTAGCAATATCTGCACCTACATCAAATAACTCCTTTTGTATTCTATTTAAAGATTTATTTAACTCAGGAAATTCTGACTTTGCGACAATTATCCCAATATAAGAATTTAATTCATCTAAAGTTCCATATGCTTCTACTCGTTCATCGAATTTTGCAACTCTTCGTCCACCATATAATGATGTTTTACCTTTATCTCCTGTTTTAGTGTAAATCTTCATTTACTACTGTAGAACTTAAACTTATTAAGTAGTTTTAGGTAAGAGTCCTTATCATATACAGAGACAAACATTACCTCCTCTGCATCAGATTTTATTTGTTTTGCTCTATCCTCTAACTCTTCTTCCAAGAAAAGATCTTTTTTGGTAAGTACTAGCAACTCGGGTAACTCGAGCAAGTGAGGATTGATTTCTTCAAGTTCTTTTCTAATTAAGTCATAATCTTCTTGTGGATTTTCGCTTTCAAGACTAACAAAGTGTGCAACCAGTTTTGCTGATTCTGCATGCTTCATAAATCTAGTTCCCAGACCTTTACCCTTTGTTGTTCCTTCGATTAATCCTGGAAGATCCATTAGAATTAATCCACCTGCAACTGCTAGTCCAGGCTCTAAAGTAGTAAAAGGGTAGGGTGCAACTTTTGCAGATGCATTTGAAAGAGCATTTAACATACTTGATTTGCCTGCATTAGGTAAGCCAACGAATACTACATCAGAAATCAATTTAAGCTCCAAGAATCCGTTTACTTCCTTTCCTTTACCGCCTGGCATATATTTATTAAGAGTTGCCACTTGACCAGCTCTAAAGTAATGATTTCCTAGGCCTCCTTTACCACCTTTTGCTATCATAACTCGTTCTCCATGCTTAGTTATCTTTACGATTTCATTACCATCTAAATCAAGAAGAGTAGTAATTAATGGAACCTTTATTATTAAATCCTGGCCATTTGCACCTTGTTTTTGGTTCGATGTTCCCATCTCACCATTTTCTGCGACAAATTTCTTTTGTGAATTTCCAAATTTTAAATCATAGACATTATTACTTCCTTCTAAGTACACAGAGCCACCGTCGCCGCCAATTCCACCGCTGGGCTTGCCATTTATCGCAAAATAGACTCCTCCACGACCTCCGTCGCCAGCCCTAAACATAAGTTTTACTTTATCAATAAGCATGAGTATTTTTTTAATTGCTAGAACACATTATACCGAATTTACTCGGTTATTGTGTAATACCAATTGAAGAAAGTAAATCCGCTAATATTGGTATATTAAAATCAATATTAGGTGATAATTGAAGTCCGAGAATAGTTAGAAAAATACCGACTATAATGAATACAAGTATCAAAATTATCATTGTAAACGAACCTCCGCCAGAAGATTTTTTGTCTTTTTTAACCTTACTAGTATCTTCTAGAGAAGGTAGCTGTGCGCCACTAGTAACTTCAGGTAAAACCTCATCTAATGTTGGACCAGGTGTCATAGTAGCTTGTGGCATTTGAGCCATACTAGTATCAGCGGTCATTGTCTCTCCACCAGCAATAGGTTGCATATCTGCACCTGCTGTTATGGGCGGTAAATCTGCAGTATTCATCGCTGGGTCAGCCATCATACTATTGTCAGGAGTTGCAGGCATTGAGTTTCCTCCCATATTGTTATCCATACTCATTGCAGGAGAACCTGACATTGCATCAGGTACTGAATTCATCTGAGTCCCCATCATCGAATTACTATCTTGCATTTGATTAGGTGGGGTATCTAGATTAGCAGGGACATTTTCACCTCCTCTACTAGCAATAAGCTGATCTAATGTTTGTCCTTGAGTTGTATTTGGTTGGGTTTCATTCACAATTGGCATGGCTGATACAGGTGTACTATTCAAAGCGCTAGTGTCTATGGTTGGCATAACATTCATCGGTTGCTCAACTGGCTGGGTGTCATTACTCATTAAGTTTGGTATCTGTGGTGCATCAGTAGTATTTGTTACTCCAGGTTGACTCATAGGCATAGCTTCAGACATTTGATTCATACCCATAGGAGCAGGATTTACCGGCGCCTCATTGACAGGGTTAGTAACGTTATCTGTTACAGCTGGATTAGCATCTGCTGGAGGTGTTACTCCTGGAATATTGTATCCACTAATTGGAGAATCTAATGGCTCAGGACTGGCTGCCGAAACTGAATTCATTTGATTTACAGTATTAGTATCCGTTACTGGTGCACTAGCTCCTGGGTTTGTATCTGACATAACAGGATCATCTGCTGTCATTAAGTTTGGATCAGGATTATTACTCATCATAGCTTCTGTCGCTGGTTGCATTGCAGAGTTATCTGTACTTGGATCACCTGGCGTTTGACTTAACATTTGATCCTGAACTAAAGGATTAACTTGATTAGCCTCCGCTACATCATTTGTAGGAGGTTGTACAGGTTGACTTGGATCATTTGGCTGCTGTGCCTGCATTTGTTGATCTACAATATCATTCATTGCTGGATTAATCCCTTGATTATCTCCAGTTCCATTAGCATTTGTATTAGTATTAGTATCGTTTGGATTTTGTATAGGCATTCCCATGATTGGACAGATTTAACTAAACTCAATATTAGTTTACAACAATACCGACAAAAAACAAATTCATATTTAACAGTCAATTTACTAGTTATTATTATCTGAATAAGCAGCAATAGCAGTAAATACACGGTCACTATTTTTACTGTGAATAATTCCCTGAAATGGTATAATTAGCACAGTTATTTGCACATTATGGCTATTAGACCTACAACTCCAGAATTTGTTATACCTGGCAAGGGTAAAACTGGCAACGACTCCGAAAAAGACAATGGGCTCGTATCTCCAGCATTCAAAAAACAAGAAAATGATCCAGAAGTACAGCGAGCTTTAGCAGCAGCTAGAGCAGCAGAGCTTAAGGCTAAAATCGAGGCATCCCAAGATAAAAAAGCAAAAGTCAGCAAAGTAAAACAACTTATTGGCTTGTTTCGTGCATATGCACCAAAATCAGAAAGAAAACTTAAAGATGAAGTTGTTGACCAAGTTTCAGATATAGCTAGAAGAGTAGATCAAGCTGATGATGAAACCTTATCTCGATATGAGCAAACAGTGAAAGAAAAACTACAACTTGTGGAAAATGATCAGGTTGCAGAAATTTTAGAAGAAGTTGCAGAGCTTGATAAATTAGAGCAAGCAAGACCTGAGCTTACTAGATTGGATAATCTTTCTAGTTCAAAAAAGAAAATGGTATCTGAACTTTCAGATGGATCCGAGAAAAAGAGCAGAGAAGTTGAGAAATCAATGGTAGCAGCTGCAAACCTTCTACAAGAGAAAACAAAAGATATTCCAGAATCCAAAACAATCGTCGAAGCTATAAAAGACACAATGGTATCTATTAGAGTAGAGCTTGGTAAAAAATTCCAAGGATGGAGCGAGAATGAAGTCAAAGCATATCTAGCTAGAGCCTACAAAGGAGATATCACAAAAATTGAAGCTAAACTAGCTCAGATTATGCCTGAGGATTCAGAAATAAGAGCTGAGGAAATAGAGCGAGAAGTAAAAAAGGCAGAAGAGCAAGAGCCTGTGGTAGCACTAAAAGTTAAAGAAGTCCTTGCACCAAAATCCGAGGCTGATTTAGCTGATCAAATGAAAGAAGTAGGTAGAGAAGCACTTAATGCGCTTGTAGAGTCATACCAGCCCACTGATGAAGATACCCATCAAACTAGAACAGCTATTGCAAAACAAAAAGTATCATATAGATTTA
This sequence comes from Candidatus Dojkabacteria bacterium, assembly GCA_020429485.1. GTDB lineage: Bacteria > Patescibacteriota > Dojkabacteria > B142 > OLB20 > JAGQLK01. The sequence continues at coordinate 3,924 of JAGQLK010000071.1, forward strand.
ATCGAGCATTAAATTTTGATCCAGCTGTGAATGGAGTGAGTGAGTACGTAATCAGTGATGAGCAAATTGACGCCATGGTAGATGACGCCTACTCTGAGACAGGACTTGATCCAGAAAAGATCTCAACAAGATCATTAACAAAAAAGAAAACAGAATTTGAAATTGGTGCAACTAAGAATGCACTAAAAAGAAGAATGAGTGCTTTAAATAAACAGAGAGAGGTATATTTAGAAGGTGCTTTTGAGGCATCAGACGAGCTAGAGCACATAAAACCTCAAATTCCACCAGCATCAGAAGATGAGGAAGGAACAATAAATGCTAATTTAGAAAAATTCCATACATTAGACATTGAACAGCAGAGAACAATAGAAGCTGCTGGCACAATGAGACTAAGGAATTATCTTATCGAGCAAGGTTTAAATAAGAAGAGACAATTGCTAGAAGGAGGAGAATATGCTCATACAGTAGATGAAGTTATGGATGAGCTTAGAGGAGCATCACTAGATGATATTACAGTAGAATTTACTGATGAAGGAATTGCCGTGCTTAGATTCACTAATATAGAAGATCTAGCTAAATTCGATCAAACAATTGATAAAAATGGGAAACTGGTTTATCAAAACTACCAATACGATCACGAGACATATGAGAATCCAGATAATCAACAATTTGTTCTTGGTACAGCTTTTGTACAAGAAGGATTTTTTGCAACTCATGTTGATGGAGATGCTATCTTAGATGAGCATGAGCAAGCCCATCTTAAAAAAGAATACGATCGACAAATTAGACTAGATTATATTGAAAATAGAACTAGAGAAAGTATCGCTGAATATCTAATAGAAAGAAGTGCAGATAGTGATTTTAATTTCGGTGATGATCTAGAAAAACTTAGTGACCATATCGGCTTTGTGCTTAAACAAGAAGATATGGAGAATGCAAGAGGATGGGGATTTGACGTAGATATGCTTAAACAGATCAACCAGTTGGTTGAAAAGGGTGAAGCAGGGGAGCTAGAAGGAGATGAGGCGAAAATGTACCGCTACTTTAACAGGATGAAGTCTGTCGCAGAAGCGATGGCAACAGAGGCATCACAAAAAGCCCACTCAGAGGAGCTTGGTACTTCGCTTATGACTCTGCCTATGTACAACGAAACTTCATTAACACTTGCTAGTGCCGGAATATTCAAAGATGGAGAAAAGAAATACGATACATCAAAAGAAACACATCTTGCGTCTCTTGCTCTAGTCAGATATTTAAATACACTAGCCGATAACAACAGAGAATTATTTGTTGAGAAGCAATTAGCGATCGCAGGATTAGTACTAAGAAAAGATAAGCTAACGCTTCATGATGTTGCATCAATTATTCAAGAAATTGAAACAAATGAATTATTTGCTGGTTTAGCTCCTGAAAGAACAGAAAACTTTGATGAAGAAGCTCAGAAATACGTTAATGCAGACATTGATGATACTGTAAAGATGCAGGCATTTTTTGATGCATATGGTTTAGAAAATCATCCAGGAAACATTTCATTAACATCAGAAGAATTTAATCTACTTTATCGACTATTTATATTAGAAGGTAAAGTACCAAGTTTTGAGCCAACAGAACTTGAGGTAACAGAGGAACAAATCCACGAGTTTGATGAGACCCCTAACTTTTCTCATCATTCTTTCATGAGACAGTATTTCCAAGATCCAACACACGGTATTTTCAGTAGAGATCTGCATAGGCCAACTTTATTTCCTGTACTCGTTACTAGAGGGGCACCATGGCCACTTAGAAGTTTTGACCTACCAGGTACAGGAGATAAAGGATTTGCCACTATCGCTCACTTCTTACCACAAGGCCTTAGGAACTTTATGTATTTTGGAAATGAAGGTTTAGAAAAGATTGATCCTGATAAGATAATTCCATTTGGCCTCGCTGACAATCCTAGGCTAGCAGGAGTAGTGGAATGGCTTAAAGGCTTTAACAAATATGAGGATCCGAAGCACTTACGCCAACTTGGTGCTTTTGAAAGATATGTACTAAATATACAGACTACAAGAGGCACAATAGTGAATACTCTTCATGTCACAAATAACCAGGCAGACCTTGCACTTACTAAAATTGGAGGTATTGAGGTCGACTGGTATAAAGGTCAGCAAACTTTCAGAATAGAGGACTTGAATGAGAAAGACGAATATAGAGGTAATAAGTCTCTAGACATGTTTGTAAGATCAACTAGAACTAGACCAAATTTATTAGCTAGAGAGCTTGGTAAAGTAAATCAGAATGAAACTATTACTGTCGCAGGAAGCGCTACACCTGTAACTTGGCCACCAGCAGGTTCTAATGAAATCATTACAAAGGGCACTATTACAGATGGTCTGATGGATGAGATATTAGGCACAATGTATGCTACTGAAATTACTGCTGGTAGCTCCGCAAAAGATCGAA
>JAGQLK010000072.1 GCA_020429485.1 Candidatus Dojkabacteria bacterium
AGTAGGTAGCTGGCTCCTAGATCATCCTGAAGGACAGGATTTAGTACCAATAGATGGTAATGTAGATATTGAGGTTGCCACATTACAGAATCTGATCAACAGCTCTGTTAGTAGTACATTTGATTTACTTGCTGCATTTTATAACTATACGACTGATGAACCAGACATAGTTACATATGATTATGGGGAAGAAGATCTAGTTAGATTTCAGGAGTATATTGAAGCAGGCCATTTCTTTCCAGTTGAAGCTTATCTGGATGAATTATTAAATCTATTAGAATCTGATTGGGCAAAGTCTTTGATGAGAGAATTTAGAATGCAATTCATAGATTTTGATCCGATGACTGAGAGAACAAAGCGTGAATTTTTTCAACCAATTAAGCCTTTATATGAAAGAATGCTACTGATTGCTTATGACAGATTTAGGCATTATCAAGATGGTAAGGACCTGGTTGGGGTGGTAATGCTTTTTACAAGTAGCGACTTACATTCGTATTTTGGAATTGATGAAGCTATAGTCGATTTTGATATGGGGATAGCTGAAATAAGATCAAGACAGTCGGCTTAATTATTCTGGCCTCAATTGTAGAAAGTCGATCCATACATACCATATCTCTTTTGGATTACCGTTATTATATCTAAGGGCTGTTGAGTCAAAAATTGCCCAGTTGCCTTGTTCTGAGTTTGTACCATTCTCCCATGCTTCAATATCATGAATCCAAGACCAGTTTATAAACTCAATGTCGTTTCCTTTAGTTAATTCTAGTAGGCGCATGAAGTACTCTACTTGTTCCTGCTCTGATCCAGTATAGCCTTGTTCTGTTAGATATTCTAAGTCTGGACCAAATTCCTGTCTTGCCATCCATCCAGTCTCTACTATAGCTATCGACTTATCACTATAGTCAGTTATATCAGTTAGGTAGTCATCTGGTATTTCATTAGGTGAAGCGTAATCCATGTAGGGATATGTCGTAATTGCAATCATGTCATTATAACCAGCAAACATAGCTATCATATCCCATTGTGGATCTCTGATGTCGGCTTTACCTGAGATGTATCCCTCGCCACGCAACGCTTCATAGTGAAAGATTGTGTATACATAGAGATTGGGATAATCAGATTTAATTTCTTGATAAATATATTTATAAGTATCTACGAATTGTCCAAATTCCTGTGGATTATCTTCATAAAGAAGATTAACTTCATTACCTATTCCTAGATACTTTATTTCATTAGGGTAGTTAACAAGAAACTCATTTGCAGTTGCAATTAGCTTATCTGCTGTTTCGGTATTCCATTCTTTAGAATCTTGTAAGCCAAGCTCAAGTACAATGTCATTGTCTGTTCCGATTATTGACGGATCAACAATATCAGTTTCTTTCCAGTCAACATATATACCATGTAGTTCTCCTGCAGAAGAGGTTAGTTCCCAAAAATCTGAAATATCACTATTAGTAAAATTAGGATAATTTTTTGGTACGAAGCCAGCTGTCCCCATAAGAAAAGTCCTGTTTTCTATAGGGTATTCATACTCCAAAGAAATTGGTAAAGGAGTAGGTGAGGGTGAGATATGTACTGAAGTATCTTTGCTCGCAGTGCTATATATAGCCCATCCGATTCCAGATATTAATATCAAAAGTATTAATATGCTGATAATAGGTAAGGCTTTCTTCATAACTAACTGTTGAACATTTCTTGTAATGGAGTCCAGTAATAATCTTCCCAACCTTGCTCATAATCACCCACAGCTTCCTCAGGAATTTCTGTATGATTAAAAGATAACTCAGTTCCTTCTGGAGTTTCTGTTAGCTCAAATATAATTTTAGAAAAGTGTTCTGCTGGCCAACCCTCATCTTGAACTCTCCAGCTTTGAACGATTCTTTTATCTTTAATAAGTTCCAAGTTTTCACCATCAGCCCACCCATCAAATGTAGAGAATATATCGCCTTGTTTATCTGAAATGGTTGCTGTTGAGCCGGTAATTTTAGTATGCAGCTGAGGATCTAGTAGAGCAGAATAGATCTGATCCGGCGTAGTGTTGAGTATAAGTTTCTTATTAATTGTACGCATAACAAAATAGTTACAGTTAAATAAGATATGACATTATTTATTAGATTTAATAATCGTCTTCATCAAATTCATCTTCTTCCTCATCATCGTCTTCTTCCATATCATCTTCCATTTCTATCATCGATTCAAGTTTGTCTAACCAATCTGATTTTTGATCTTCAGTCATTGCTTCCATCATAGCAACTGTCTCCTCGTGCAATCCATCAGAATCGGCCATTGCATGACTTTCCAAAGAAGCTGCTAATTCATCTACACTTTCGCCTTTAGCTTCAAAATCACACTGGTCTGGACCACCAGCTGCGCTGCATGCTACTTTCATAACTATTTATATTAATAATTAAATAAGTACGAATAGGTACTAAACACAATATAAGTATAATTCTTATATATGGCAAGCTTTTTATTAGTGTGTGCGGAAATCGGTCGATTCTAAATTCTTGACTTTTTTTTTTGCCTATGTAATTCTATGAGTAATCACTTTTTTACTTGTTAGTTTTGCTTTTATGGGAAAAAGCTTCAAAAATAAATCCCGAGCGGTGATGAGTGTGTTTTCAGTAGCAGTTTTGCTTTTAGCATATATGCCTACTGGATTCATCACAACTGTTTTCGCAGAAACTGCTGATACATCAGTTACTGTGTCTAACAGTGGTCCAGATTTTAAGGGAGGTACGGATGTCTATGAAGATCCGGCTTCTGACTCAACGACCCCAACCGACGAAGGAACCTCGCTAGCATTCAAGGCTACAGCTGCAGATGCTAACGAAGATAACTATTTCTTAGTTATCTGTTCAACAAACTCAGTAACACCAGAAGGTGGTACTGGTAATGCTCCAGCTTGTGGAGCTACTCAATATTGTGTATCAACATCAACAGCAGCAGCTTCAGGCTCAGAAACAGAAGCAAGTTGTAGTTATACAACTACAGGTGCAGAACCGGAATCAAATCCATGGTTTGCATTCGTTTGCGATGATGTAGTAGGCTCAATCTGTTCAAGTGCAAGCCAAGGTACACTAGTAGATGGTTCAGAATCACCATTTAAGGTGAATCATGACCCATCATTTACAGCACTAAACGTAGATGCAGCAGATGATCCAGGTGGTGATGTAGTATTTACTGCTACAGCATCTGACGGAGACTCTGATGGCTCAGCTGACACAGTACAATTATTTGTCTGTGATAATGCTGGAGCTACATCTGGTGGTTGTACTGGTTCAACATATTGTTCAAGTACAGCATCAGCTTCTAATCCATCATGTACATACAACTATCCTGCAGTAGTAGAAAATGGAAACTACACAGTATACGGTCACGTATTTGATAGTCATGGATTAGCATCAGCATCAAACCCTCAAACAGTTGATTACGTTGTAAATAATGTAGCACCTGTTGTGAGTAGTGTTGTAGTAAATGGAACATCAAACATTACACTTACTGAAAATACAACAACTAATATAAATATTACTGGAACTGTAACAGACAACAACTCTTGCCAAGATTTGGTAACTGTTGAAGCAAGTCTATACAGATCAGCAGTCACTTACACAAACTGTGATACAAACGCAGAAGATGATGATGACAGCTGTTATGCAGATGTAGTATGTGTAGTTGATGGAGGAACATGTACTAGTAATACAGATCCAACAGCAACATATACATGTACAGTATCTGTACAGTATCATGCTGATCCAACAGATACAGGAACAGAATACCCAACAGAAAATTGGTTAGGTAGTATCTATGCATTAGACAGTGGTTTATCAGATGATACTGAAAGTGCAGCAGGTGTTGAAATGGTAAGTCTAGTAGCTCTAGATATTACACAGACATCTATCGCTTACGGTGCTGTTAGCCCTGGTTCTGACACTGGTGCAACTAACCAAACAGTAGAGGTTACTGCAACTGGAAACGTGGGATTAGATACTGATTTAAATGGTAATGGAAATGGTATGTGTATCAACACATTTACATCACCAACATGTCCAGCAGACAAAGTTGATCTTAATTACCAAGAATATGCAACAGCAGGCTTCACATATGGAGCAGGAACTGACTTAAGTGGAACAGCTACAGAGCTAGAACTTAATGTTCCAAAGACTGTTGATACTGGTAGTACTGTAGTAGGTGCAGCAGATACATACTGGGGTATCGGATTACCTGGTGTATTAGCATCTGGAAGTTACTATGGAGAAACAATAGTAACTGCAGTATTAGGAGAAACAGCTGGTTGGTAAACCAACCTTTAAACTGAAACTAAAACCCTGAACCTCGGTTCAGGGTTTTTTATTAAATTATTTTCTAAACAATTTTCTATATCCTTCGCTTTACTGGGCTAAATTTTTCTATTAAACTAGATAGTACCGCCCAACTTTAGTTTATTCAGTAAAAAGTATGAATATAAGAAATGTAATTATCTACATAAGTATTTTTATGTTGGTGTTGTTATCTAACGCTAGCTTAGTTCAAGCGCAATCTAGTTTAGGTATCTCGCCACCATACATTCTCAATGAAAGTTTACTTCCTGGATCAACTTTCGAACAGGAATTTATTTTATCTAGATCTGATCCTAATGTTGATGCTACAGCAAGAATTGAGCCCGACTTTGGTAAGTTTGATGATTGGATCGAGTTTGATAAAGGCCTAGAATTCATTATGCCAGAAGGTGAGCAAAGAGTACCTTTGGTAGCAACAATCAAAGTCCCTGATGATGCAGAAGTAGGTAGCTATAAAGGTGCAGCTAGAATAAATTTGAGTACAGCAGAAGATGATGGACAAGTAAAACTACTTCCTGGTGTGAGAATAGATGTTAATATGGAAGTTGTCAGTAATACTGTTAGAGATATCAAAGTTAATTTAGCAGATATTCCAGATTTCCCAGAAGGTAATGATCTAGGCTTGATCCTAAAGATAAACAATCAAGGTAATGATTCTGACGGCCCTTCTAAAGTTGAACTGACCATAACTGATTTACTTGATAATCCAATTGCCGACTTAGAAAGTGATGAGATACCAGGTGCAAAAGCATTTAGTGTTGAAGATGTAGAAGTAAAAATTGATAACTCACTTGAACAAGGGGATTACTTTGCATTGGTGAAAGTTTATGATGAAAATGAAGTAATATTTAGCGATCAAGTGGTATTTAATGTATATGCTGGTGACGGTACAAGCGATGACGGAGGAGTACTATCTGGTAACTTAAGTATCGCATTAATCGCTATTGGTCTATTAGTTGTAGCACTACCTCTATTGTATTTATTCTTCATTAAAAGAAGGAAAAAGGACGATAAAAAGAAAAGATAGAACTGACTAAATTTCACGAAATAACCCTAATTTTGTTACAAAATTAGGGTTATTTTTCTTAACAACTTTATTGATTTTCAATATACTAAAAGTAGTGGAATCCCTTGAGGATATTGTTTGCTATGCATAAAAAGCTGCGAATAGATTATGAAAAAATTGCCAGGTTTCTGAGTGTAGTTGTATTGCTACTAACAATTACAGTAGCTATCCTTTTTGGATTACTTGGAGAACGAACTCCAACTGAAGCAGCAACTGATTGGTACAATCAGAATTGGTCGTATAGGCAAAAGATATCAGTTGATTATACAAAGGTTTCAAATACAGATCAGACAGATTTCCCAGTACTATTAGATCTAAGTGACTTAAGCAGTGGTTTCTTTACCAATGTTCAAACAGATGGAGGAGACATAGTAGTAACAGCAGCAGATGGAGTTACAAAGCTACAACGAGAATTAGTAAGTATTAATACAGGAGGAAGTACAGGCGAATTATGGTTCAAGGCACCTAGCTTATCATCATCAACTAATACAGATTTCTGGATCTACTATGGAAATGCAACAGCGAATGAAGGTAATAGTACTGCGGTATGGAGTAACGGATATGAGCTAGTACAGCATATGAATGAAGATCCAAGTGGAAGTGCACCACAGCTAATAGATAGTACATTGAATGATAATGATGGAACGAGTAATGGGACAATGGTAACAGGAGACTTAGTGACAGGTAAGGTTGGAAATGCATTGAATTTTGATGGAACAGATGATTATTTTGATTTAGGAAATGGCTCAAGTTTAGAACTTTCATTACCAATGACAATATCATCATGGGTAAATGTAGATAGTCTAGCAGCTGATAATTATATACTCTCAAATGATGATAACAGCAGTACATATTATGGA
>JAGQLK010000073.1 GCA_020429485.1 Candidatus Dojkabacteria bacterium
CATAGATTGGCATCAGTAATTTTATTGCTAATTAGTAGTTCTATTTTAGTAATTATTTTGAGAAGCGAAATAATATTTGTGCTGCCAATATTTATTAAAATATTGTTTGAATTGTTATCATTTTTCGCATTATTTACTGCGAAAGATAGCTATAAGTAGATTCTATCGAACAGATATTTTCTTTGAGCTTAGGTCTATTCTGGAGTAATCTACACCATTGGTTTTGAGTTCATTTATGATAATTGTGTAGTCTTCAAGTTGCTCAGAAATATTTCTTGCTGTACCAAAAATGATTTCTTTACCATTATCAAGCTTAATATTTGCTAGATAATCTCCTTCCCACAATAACTGTATTATCTGAGGTGTATCTGGTGTATTGAAGAACGCAGATACTTCCAAGCTAAGCAACATAAGTTCTTTATTGATGAAATCAAATTGCTTATATTCGATATTTTCATAAACGAATACTCTTTGGAGCGAGGCGTATTTACTATTTGCGGTCTCTTCATTAAAAAGTGTGAAGTTTTCTTCTGCTCTAGATCTCAGATCGTTTTCGAGTGATTCTAAGATTTCTAATTTTCTAGAGAGTGGAATAGTTGAGTAATCGAATTCTTCTTGCTCTTCATCGGTAGGATCAATAATTCCTTCGTCAACAAGTTCTAGTTCCAAAATATTTATTACATAGTCAGCATTAGGATCACCAAGCCCAGCAATTATATCTAGATTATCATCAGAGAAGTTGATAGATTTTGTACTAATAATATCTATAATTCTTCCGTCTTCATCTATCAAATACGAACCGTTAAGATTGATCATTACTAGCTTGGGCTCTCTTTCATTAATATTTATCTTTATTGTATTGGGCCATTCTTTTCTCACTTTTACGGATTTAAAGAAAACAAAGTTATCGAGCAACTTATTTTCTATGCTCGAGCTACTTGTTAGAAAAATACTTTTGTCTTTATATTCAGATAAAATTTGGTTTAAAGAGTCTTCTGTTACTGATTTATTTCCTATTATTGAAAACTCGCTAATATAATATTTAGGAGAGGAGAGAATACTAAATAGAGCCGTCATAAGTAATATTATTATCAAGAATCCAATTACACCTGCTATTATCCTCTTGCTTCCATCGCTCACATTCACCTTGATCTTACTAGGCGATTTTCTTCGGGGTATAGCCTGTCTTTGTTTGGGATTGAAGTTAACAACTCGATTGTTTACTTCTGGTTTCTTATTTTTTCGCTTAAAAATATTTCTCATGAAAATATTTTACATTAAATGCTGATCAAATATGAGCATTTAGAATTTGATTCGGTTGGGAATAAAAAAAATACCCATACATATGCATGGGTATTTCAAAAGTTTATTTTTTTGATTATTTAAGACCTAGGTCTTTCTTCAATTTAAGTACAACTTTTGCACCTTCTTTTGTTTCTAGATATTTAAAGAGTCTAGCTCTTTTACCTACCATTCCAAGAAGACCTCTTCTAGAGTGCTTATCTTTCTTGTGAGACTTTAAATGCTCTGATAGAGAGTTAATTCTAGCTGACAAAAGGGCAATTTGTACTTGTGGAGATCCTGTGTCAGTATCAGAAGTTTTGAACTTCTTCATGATCTCCTCTTTTTTCTCTTTTGTTAATTTCATTATAAATTTTTAATAACTATAAACCTCAGCAAACCTAATGATTAGCCGACGTAAAAGTATAGGGCAGCTATATTATACACTATAGGATCACTATATTACAAGAATCAGCTATTTAAAGCAGACTCTATTTCCTGTTCGATTACTTCTTCAGGTTTTAGACCTACAATTGTGTTAATAACCTCTCCGTTTTTGAACAGGATCATTGTAGGAATACTTAATACCTGATAATTACTTTGAGTTTGTGGATTTTCATCCACATCTAGCTTAAGAAGCTTAACGGCATTATTGCCTGAATATTTTTCAGTAAGACTTTCCATCGCTGGCTCTAGCGCTTTGCATGGTCCACACCACTCTGCCCAGAAATCAACAAGTACTACCCCCTCAAACTCGAGCACTTCTTTCTGAAAGTCATTATCTGTTACTGCTTGTGCCATAATAACTTAAGATAAATTAATTTATTTTTTTGCTTTAGGCTTAGCTGCAGTTGTAGGAGCCGTCTTGTTTGTAACTGCATCTTGAACCTTGTTGATTAGTGGATCAACATTTTCTTTTTTAAACTTATCGATGTTTACTTTCGCTTGTTTTAAAGCATCATCGCCCTTGTCTTTAAGTTGTTTTCTAGTTTCTTCTCCTGATTGTGGAGCCATAACCATTCCAATTCCTGCGCCAATTAATCCGCCAAGAACAATTCCGGTAAGTAAACTAATTGCACTATTATCTCTAGACATAATATTGATTGTAAAAAATAATTTAATCTTCGTAATCGCTTGATGGAGACTTAAATCTTTCCAAAAAGCTTAGCAAATTCACTACTGGATCAATCACGTTGCTACCAATTCTTCCTACCGAGCTAGCAAAACCTTTAATCTGATCACTAACAAAGTCATAATCTGCAAGAACTTTGTCTGTGATAGTACCTGTATTCTGAATTGTCTTTCTAAAATCCTTGATACTATCTGCCATGCCACCTAGTACACGCATGATTTGGTATGAGATACCAACGATACTAAAACTAATTGAAACTACTAATAAAATTTTTACAAAGTCGTCTATGTTCATATTGAAATTATTGTCTTAATCTAGACATATTAATAAATTGTTATTACTTTATTATTTCATAAGATATATGTTTTAGCAATTTGGTATAATTATTCTTCGGCTGATTTACGTGGTTCTAGGGATTATTTATTGGAAACTTTTTCCATTAATTTAAATTCAATAGCCAATAACATATAATCAACAATGTATGAAAGATTTGAAGAAGGCTAAAATCATTGATACTCATTTTCATCTCCCGATGCTTAATCCGGCATATTCGAGTATGAGTGAACTCCCGATTAATTTTATTGCAAAGGTAGGTTTAAAGTCATACCTAAAAATTCTTAAGACTGAAATGCAAGAAGATTTGACGATAGTAAGGAAAGGAATTGAAAAGAGGATTGTTGAGATAGTAAACGAGTCAAAGGTAGATAAAACAGTGTTATTCGGATTTGACGGTGCGTATGATAATAATGGTGAAATGATAATGAAACATTCTGTATTAGTAACACCAAATGCAGAGGTTTATAGAGTAGTAAAAGAAAATAATAAATTTCTTCCAGGCCCATCTATTAATCCGATGAGAAAAGATGCCTTAGAACAGCTGGAGATTGCGAAAGAACAGAACGCCGTATTGATAAAGTTTTTGCCGGGAAAGATGCTGTTCGATCCAAGTGATAAGAAGTTTACGAAATTTTATGAAAAGGCAAAGGAGCTTGATCTGATTATCCTTTCACACGTTGGACAAGAGCATGCATTACCTGGAATGAAGATTGTAAATAGCTTAAATAAGCTAGAGAAACTTGAATTAATGCTAGAAATAGGGTGTAAGGTAATAGTTGCCCACGGGGGAGGATATTCTTGGTTTAGAGAGAAGCAAAGGTTTGCAAAAGTTGTGGCTTGGCTAGAAAAGTACCCTAAGATGTATATTGATAATTCTGCATTGTCATCTGCACATAGAAAAGTCACTATGTATTCCATTCTTAATAACCAACTGGCACACTCAAGGACCATTTTTGGTACCGATTTCCCAGTACCAAATTATCCAGAACCGTTTATCTTTAGACTGGGAAGGGAAAAGGTCAATGAACTAAAAGCGATATCAAACCCAATTGATAGAGATATCGAGATTAAGAAAGCCTTGGGCTTTAGTGATGATAGTTTTAGAAGACTGAGCGAATTAATCAGCCTGCAATAAACATTTACAAAGCGCTTGCTAATATTTTAAAATGCTTTGTCATTAATTATTTTTCAATTGATATATGTAATGAAGGATTCATTTATAGCTAATTTCAGTAAAGGATTTATCAAGAAATCCAGAGTAACTTTTCTATTATTTTTTACTATCCTTATTCTTGGATATGTATCTTATTCTGGATTACTCAAAAGAGAAGGGTTCCCATCTGTTGATATTCCTTTCGCGATAATACAAACACCATATTTCGTAAATGATCCGTCTCTTGTAGATCAAGATGTAACTACTCCAATTGAGAGTGAAATATCTCAAATAGAGGAAGTGCAAACATTTAGTTCTACTACTAGTTCAAACTTTTCAGTAATATTTGCAGAGTTTGATGATGAAACTAGCTCAGAAGAAGGTGCGAAACTTATTGAGGAAACATTGGCAGGTATAGAGTTAAACGCTGAACCTGAAGTAGTAACGATTGAAGCAAGTAAGTTTAATGGCGAATATGATATTTTGTTAAACGTTGTTCCTAATGAAGAATTATCAGTAAAAGAATTACAGGACAAGGCTGACGAAATTGGCGAAAAGTTGGAAGAGTCAAATAGAATAGCAAGGGCAGATACAATCGAGCTTGTATCAGAACAGATAAATCCTATTACAGGAGAATCTTTCGATTATCAGACTGGTTTTAATAGAGTAGGTACTAACACTGGAGATAAAGTTGAATTCAAAGAAGCTATTGCAATTGGGCTTGTTAAGAAAGGTGATTTAGATAGCATTGATTTCTCTAATGAAGTAAAAGACTTAATTACAAAGTTAGAAGAAGAAGGAAGCTCTGAGGATGTAGAAGTACTCATTGCAGCTGATTTTGCAAAAGAGCTTGAAGGGCAACTTGGTGATCTAGAAAGTAACTTTATGAGTGGTTTGATTGCTGTATTAGTAGTTCTTTTCTTCTTTATCAATTGGAGAGCATCTTTAACAACAGTAATTTTCATTCCTACTGTGATGTTAGCAACATTCTTCACCTTATACATGTTTGGGTATTCATTGAATGTTATCTCTCTATTTGCTTTGATTTTGGTACTTGGACTATTTGTTGATGATGCTATCGTTGTCGTAGAAGCTATTGATTTCAAGAAAAAAGAAGGTCTAAAGGGTATCGAAGCTGTAGCAAGCGCTATTAATGACATCGGTCCAGCTGATGTGTCAGGAACTATTACTACAATCATGGTATTCTTACCAATGGTGTTTACCAGCGGTATTTTAGGTGAATTTATTAGGGCTATTCCAATTACCGTGATCATTGCTTTGATAATCTCGCTTGTAACAGCGCTAAGTATTATTCCATTCTTTTCAAATATTATTATCAATGATAGAAGCACAAAAGAGGAGAGAACTGGCTTCAGAAAGTTTATGCATTATGTTCTGTATGGATTTACAGAAATATTGGATAGATTGGCAGAATTAAATAGTAAATTAGTAAGAAAATATTTATCAAGTAAGATACTAACTGGACTTGTTATCTTGGCTAGTATCTTATTAATAGTAGGAGGAATGTTTTTCTCAAGTCTAATTTCTTTTTCAATTTTCCCTTCTCCAAAGGATACTGATGTGTTGATATTGCAAATGAGTTATCCACCAGCAACAAGCGCCCAAGAAGCTGAGGAAATTGCTAAAGAGTTAGAACAAATCGTACTTGTTAAGTACGATCAAGTAATCACAGATGTTACTTACTATGAATCGACAAACTCATCTGCTTATGCACAGATAGACCTTATTCCTATGGAAGATAGAGATATTACATCAAAGGAAATTGTTGAATCATTAAAGAGTGATTTTGAATCATACTCTGCTGCAAGAGCAAAATTAGAACAAGGTTCAGCTGGTCCACCAGCATCCGAATTCCCATTTGCTATGCAGGTCTTCTCAGATGATCCTGCTACATTACAACAATTATCCAGTGATTTGGAAGAATATATTATTGGTTTAGATTTAGCAAATGATCAAGAGGTACTTGAGGTTCTTACTGACAATCTTGAAGTAATTGCTAAAAGTGATAATAGAAGATATGTAGAGGTTAAGGCTAAAATCACTAATCCAGAAAACACGGCTACAGTAATAGAAATAAGAGATCTTGTACAAGAGGAATTTGATGCTGATAAATTGGCAGAATATGGATTGGACGAAGATGCACTAGGTTTTGACTTCGGACAAGAAAGTGAAAATCTTGAATCATTTACTTCGGCTGTAATCGCATTGTTTGTAGCGGTTATCTTGATGTATGGACTTTTGGTGTTCTTGTATGACTCATAT
>JAGQLK010000074.1 GCA_020429485.1 Candidatus Dojkabacteria bacterium
TTACCATACTGACTATGCACTACCTCAAGCAACCGCTATGTCACAAGATGAGGTAATCACTCATTGTGGTGGGCCAGAACTTTTTTCTGGCTTAGTTGAAAGTAATGGGGTTACACCCGAAGCATACGTTGATATGTATAACTGGATTATTATCCCTCTTAGTAGATTCCCTGGACCAGATCATACAGATAAATGGATTCCTGTTGTACAAAATGCTTTGATCTCAAGATATAACTATGCTGTGTTCTGCGCGAGAAATGATATTGATTATGGTGCAGAAGGATCAATTGAGTTATTTGAAGAAGCAACTTCATTATCTATTGTCTGATTCTGAAGTAAGCTATCCAATTGACTTACAGGCTTACTTAATGGATCTACAGGCTTCATCTTTTCAACAGGCAAGCTTGATTTCTTTTTAGGTGATAATACAAACCTAATTCCTAGAACTATACCAACAAGAATAAATATTCCACCAAGAATAAGAAATATTATCCATAAATAATCTTTAACATCATTACTACCATTTGGATAAGAGTCTGGAGTACCATCTACGTTTTCGTCACCTAATACCTGAAAAGATATTACTTCCTGCGACATACCCTCCATATCGATATTACTAATATCAATTGCTAATGAATTTGTTCCACCCTGAAGCAAATCTGTTTCTATTTCTGCATACCAGAATCCGTCTGCATCAGACACTGCAGTATATGTAATTTCTCCAGGATAAACTGTTAACAGTACATCCGCATTTGCTACTGTTCTTCCAAATACTTCAAACTTATCCCCCTTCTCTATTTCTGGAATTTCATTGTATCCCCAAGCAATATCATTAATTTCTACATATCTTTGAGTTGGGTCAACATATATATCAGCCACCAATTGTACATCTACACCCCCTGTTGGAGCAGGCGTAGGAAGTGCTTCATCAACGTTATCTGTATCAGATGCTTGATCTGTACTTTCATTGGTTTCTTGATTATTTTGCTGATTCTGTTGGACAGGTGTTTTGGTAGTAACAGTTATTTCATCAGTAAATCCACTGTCCAAATTTCCATCTGTTGCTTGTAGTTTGTAGGCATAGCTAGTAGCGGGAGTTAAACTGTTGTCATCAAAGAATAATGTACTAACTGTAGCAACTAATTCTCCATTTCTAAAAACTTTATATGCAGTTGCGCCTTGCGCAGAATTCCATTGTAACTTTATCTGTGTAGTACTAATACTATTACCAATAAATGATTGGGGTACACCAGGTGCTTGAGGCTCAGCTGCAGGTGTAACATTAACGCTACCAGTAGCTTTTACAGCACCTGTTCCAGGCCAATATGAAGTAAATCCAAAAGAACTTACTGCGGTGAAAGAGACCTGCTTTGATTCTCCTGGTTGAATAGTACCTGTATCAAATTCTCCACCATTGCCTGTGATCTGTGCACCACAACAATATGGGTCATCCATAGGTACAGTAAAAGTGATATTTACTGTATCGCCTTCGTTCACTGAAATAGATGCTGGCTGGAAATTTCCTTGGTATGTGCTAGTTCCTCCAGAATTAGCTGTAATTTCAAAATTCTGAGTTTCTGCAGATACAGTTGTGGGTACCAGGGCAGCAAATGAAGCCAGTATTATTGTTAAAACTAAAAATAACCTCTTCATGGTTATTAATTATAGTGTAAATAAATTGAAAGGAAAACTATGAATTGTGTTCAACTATTCGTATATTATCGCTATTCCACTGACCTAGAGGTTTATCCATGATTACATTTTTTTGTCCAAAGTATCCATTATTTCTCCGCCCTATTTCATGCATGCCATATTTTTCATAGAAAGGTTTAACATCATCACTTGCGTATAGTTCTAACAAGTGAGCGCCTAGGGTGATTATGTAATCTTCATATGCTTTTAATAATTGAGTGCCTATGCCCCTCTTGCGCATATTTGGCTTAATACCTAACCAGCTAACAAACCCAACGCCTCCATAAGTATTATCACCAACTATGAAGCCTACAATCTCACCGTCAACCATAGCTAGAAATATTTTACGAAAGTTTCTCTCCAACCAGAGCATAATATTCTTTTTCGAATAATCTCTAGCCAGGAAATATTCTCGTAGCTCGACTGGGAAGTTTGCATATCCTTCATGCATTAAGTCTTCAAAAAGCAGATAGAAATCATCTAAATACTCTAACTGAAGTTCTTGGATTACCATTGTTTATCTAATAATTTACTTACTTTATCTGATTTAGCTAATACTAATTCAATTGCTCTGAGAGTGTACATTTTTAGTGCATATACACTAAACAAGCTAATAAGTATTACAAGTATCATTATTGCAGAAACCCACATTAAAGGCATGCCAAAAAGTAAGAATGGGAAAATTAGGATAAATGTAGACACAACAGCAACCAAAACATTTGTTGGCCAATCTTGCTCTATCATCTTATCCCATATTTCCGAAAGTGTATTGATCGTATGTGTTTTTGAAAAATCAATGAATCTAAGATCATCAAAAATCATATTTATTAGTAGTACATCCATTACCATTAACATCGCTGCTACAAACCATTTATCCATATATAATCCCGCTCCACCTAGTAATGCAGAAAAGGCTATTGTAACCACTGTAGCCCATGCAACTATAAAAATATCAGCTAAAACAATAGAAAGTGTCTGAAGATAGTTCAAACCCTTGCCCTTGAGTGTAAATATCACATATAAAGCAAATGCTGCTCCAGTAATTGATAATAAGTTTGTAGCCCTACTCTGGATAGAAAAAATCTTTTCAGGAGTGTGATAATAAGTACTAACACTGTTCACTCCAGAAATATTGTCTGCAATAGTTTCTTCTACTTTACTTAGGTCATCCCCGCTTATTTCCTGAAAATAAATGTAAAAGGTATTGGAACTATCCCAATCTACTTTTGAAGGTGATTGATAGTTATTACTTACAATCTTATTAACCTCTGAAGAATCAATATCATGATCTACTTCTATTTTAACAACCCAAGCATCTCTATACTCTGAACCAAGATTTAACTTCATAGTGTATAAACTTGCAGCTGCAATTATGCTAACTACTGCTAATAAAGCTATAAAAGTTTTGAATGACTGAATAATCTTAATGTACTTCATTATTTTTTACCTAGTTTAAATGTAAATGGCATTAATATTGGGAAGGCAATCATTATTACTAATAGTGCAACTACGAAGCCAAAGCCTATTCCGTTGGCATATTGTTCTAAAGTAATTGTCCCGTATCTTTGCATAGAAAATGCAGAGATTATGAACAGTATAGTTAAATTCCTAAATTCAACCTTAGTCTGAGTGTAGACTTCTTGTAACTCTGAACGAGTCAGACCTCCGCTAAATTTCGTTCTGACACGGTAGCTAGCAAGAATCACAAAAGTTATAAAAGCTAACATTGCAGTCAAAAATCCTATGAGCATTGGGAAACTCAATGCCAAGCCATATCCTCCGAATATCTTTAATAGAGCAATTCCCCAGAATAAAAATACTAAGTTTGCTGCTACGATAAATTTTGATCTTTCTCTAAAATAATAAACTAGAACTGCATTTACCATAATAAATCCAAGCAGTAATCCTATTTTCATATGATTCAAGGTTGTCAACCCGAGCGTAGGAGCTAATTGATTAGAACTCTCTAATTCAACTGGGAAATTGATCACAGGTGAACTCATCACTGAAGCTACAATCGAATTATCGAGTGCATTGTCATCAACTAATGTATACAACAAAATATGGTCAACAGTTAGAGAACCTACATATGTGTTCCCAGATGCCTGATATGCAACTGGTACGCCATCAATAGTTACTAAAACTGGAGCTACCCCAATCGGATTCGACGCAAGAGCGTTTAAGAGTTTAAGATTTGACTCTGGTGCAAATCTAACGCTCAATCCATAATTACTAACTTGCTCTGAATTTTCTGGAATGATTGAACTATCTGGTAATGAATCAACAACCAATTGAGCTAAGTAAACTCTACAATCATAAACAGTTTCAGCAAGAAAAATATCATAATTTGAGATATTAGCTGTACTTCTCCCTTCAAAAGGAGTGCCTACATATGGATCTTCAACTTCTTCTACTTCTCCATCTTCATTAATTGCAGTGTTAATTAAACCTCCATCTTCTAACCAAAACTCAACTTCACCTCTGCTAGTAATAAAAGCTAACTGCTCATCAGTAATACCTTCTTCTACTTTGAGAACAATTTTATATTCACCTTTTTCGCTATTCTCTAATGCTGTAAGTTCATAATCTCCAATATTCAAAAGACTTAATCTAAAGGCAATGATACTTTTAATTTTCTCGAATTCTGTGCTTATTTGTGATTCTGGCAGTACTGAAAGGTCTACATTAAATACCGCTAACTTACCTCCCTGTAGATCTACAGATGATTGTAAAGCAAAGTCATCTACAAAAAATTGGTCTGTTATATCATCTGGATTAAGACCTCTGATATCTATTTGTTTATTTGAGAAATTTAATGTTAATGTTGGGATTGCTATGAGAAATGCTACTGTTGTAACAATAGCTAATATCCCCAATTTTACTTTTGATTCTTTCAAGATAAATTTTATAAAAGTTATTCCTTAGTACTTAGCTAACAATTTAGCAAATAAAAGTAACGGGCAAATAGGGGCAGAAGATATTACTGATTATACAATATACAACGTTTGGATTCTCTTTTTCAACTAATAATCAGCTACCAGGCACCTCCGCCTCCACCGCCTCCTCCACCTCCGGAGAAGCCGCCAGAAAATCCACCTCCACCGCTCCAACCACCACCACTAGAACCTGATGAAGAAGGTGCGCTAGTTAGACTGCTACTTGTAGTAGAATTGAAGTCAGATAGTGCATCTGCTAGATAAATAGCATTCCAATTATTTCCTGTTCCTTCATACCAATCAGGCTGTCCCTGATAAATGTCTTTGAACTTTTCAGCCCAACTTTTTTCAATACCAAATACTATTGCATATGATAGAAACTTTTCGAATGTTTCTGGAGTTAAATTCTGAACTCTATATTTTTCAGCTGTTTCCATGTACATCTTAAACCCAAGTACCTGATCAAATACTTTCCCACCAATTTCTGTTTTGGCAGGCATTGCACCACTTACAAATAGTCCAACTATACCAAGCATAATTGCGCTACCTGAAGCTGTAATAAACAAAGGAAGAAATATATTTACCATGATCGATCCTACGCCTACTACAATTAGCAACACGGAGATTGCAATATACTTTGTACGCACTTTATCTGGTGATGATTCAAAGTACTTTTTCTCTACCATTTCATTGTAAACAGCTTTTCTGATACCTGGTACTTTTGTATAGAATTTATTTTTGAGGCTAGTAGTAGTTACACGATCTTTTCCTCCCATAATATCATCGATAATTCTTTTTTCTGTAGCAGGAAGATCTGCAAAGTCTTTTACTTTAATAATCTCAAAGTCCTTATTTTTTAGCTTTATTCCTAATACTTTCTTTTCTTCAAATTCTCTTATTTTTAAATACCCCCTATAAGCTAAATCAATTATTGTTGAGGTAATATCAACTGTATCAACCTTTTCATCTTTAAGAGACCCCAATAAATAAGGTCTAATATCATCTGGTGGATTGTAAATAGGAATAATAGTCTCTCTTCTACCTTTATCTTTACCAGCAGTTCTCCATTTGAAATAGATCCATAAAAGTCCACCTGGAAGTAAAAGACAACCAATCACATTACAAAATCCTATTGCAGCCCAGATTAGCATAGTTGCAGTACTAGGAGACAAATCTACTGTAAGATCAGTTTCTTCACCAGCAACTAAATCGATGACAACAGCTTCTGACTCATACCCATCAGCAGTAAATAATAGTTCAGCCCTTCCTGTTGGGAATCCTGCTATCTTATCACTCACTTCTCCTAAGTCTATGCCGTTATAATAAACTCTTTGTGTAGATGGAGATAACTCAAGATTAATACTGGCGTAATTATCTACTGTTCCTCTTGGTATTTTAGTAAGGACTGTAAATTCTTCAAACGGTAACAGATTCTCAGAAGTTAGCGAAAGTGTTTTACCCTTATATTGCCAGTAGTATGTAT
>JAGQLK010000075.1 GCA_020429485.1 Candidatus Dojkabacteria bacterium
ATATAGATATAAAGAGTTGGATAAATATTATATTGCCATGAAGTCAGGTACTGCATTGATACCATACAAAGATAGGCCAGGTTATTCATCTGACATTAATGCTACGTATGTAGGCTTCGATGCGTCTCCAGAAAAGAAATTTGTGATGTTGATCAAAGTTGAAGACCCACAAGTAGGGGATTTATCATTTTATAATGCTAGAATGCTATGGTTAGATACCTTTATTGAAATCAAAGATTACTTGGGTGTACCTGCATACAAAGAGAACTAAATAGTGCTTAATAGTTGTTCATGATGTGTAGTAAAAAAATCCACTACTTCCTCTGAGGTCTTAATATCAGAATAATTAAGTACAATACCTCTCCACTCCTTATCATTGTAGTATTGTGGTTTTTTAACCCTTGGTAAAAAATCTTTAGGCCATGGGTGAATATAAGTAGCTAGGTAGGGCATTTGGATAGTTTCATCACCTAGTGAAAAACCATGGTAAATAAGCTGCTCAATATCATTTGGATTATACCAATTGAAGGCTAAGTCTAAGTGGTGAGGCCAGAGCTTGATTGTGCTTTGCTCAATTCCAAATTTGTTTTCTAATTGAGTAAAAATTTGTTGCATAAATGAGACTGCTTCGAAAATATCAATGAATAGTTCTGTGTTGATACCCAAAGGTGCTAAAGTGTGATTGGTTAGTGGAGGTAACTCACACTCTTTATTAACTTTTGATGCAATAAACTCAAAGATTTCAATAGAACTTATGGTAGGTGTTAAGTGGAGTTTGTTTTCTTTGCCGTTAGCTGAAATAAATTTAATAATTAATTTCCTGGGCTCTATTACTACTTTCTCACCTGCCGATTTGGAAAAGTAATCTGTAGATATTGATTTCTGGTTCACCTTGAAGCCAACATGCATCCAATTTGGTCTCTCCTTTGCAAGCAATGCAGAAAAAGATCCAATCGTTCTAAATAATTTGTGGATAGCAGGTAAATCCTTGGACAAGGTTTTTGAATTAAGTTTAGGGATCATGGTTACATCATCATATTTAAGAAGTATTCTACTTCTCTTTTGCTACCTAATACAACAGGAACTCTCTGGTCAGTTGATTCAGGAGTAATATCTAGTGGATTCTCGGTTCCAACACGAGCAAGGCCTCCTGCATTTTCTACTATCATAGCTACAGGATTTACCTCGAATAAAAGCCTCAGTTTTCCATTTGGGTTTTCTTTGTCACTTGGGTATAAGAAAATACCACCTTCCATAAGTGTTCTATGAATATCAGCAGCCATAGAACCAACATATCTTAATTTATAGGTATGTTCTTTGAGCATTTTTAAATAGTTCTGTAGACTTTTAGAAAAAAGTAACTCTCGTCCTTCGTTAATGGAGTATATCTTCCCAATACTTGGCATACGGATATTTTTATGAGTTAAGATAAATTCTCCGCTAGATTGATCAAGAGTGAATATGTTTACTTTACCAATTCTGCTGGTGTAAACAAATTCAATTGTGTTGCTGTAATACATGTAACCTGCTGCAAGCTGCTGATTACCTGGCAATAGAATTTTATCTTCCTTACTAAATATCGAAAATAAAGTACCAAGACTTATATGAGACGCTAAATTGGATGAGCCATCTATCGGATCAAAGAAAACGGTGTATCTTCCCTGTTGTTTATTGACGAAATCAGTAGTATCCATCTCTTCTGAAGCAATTGAGTAGACTGCAGTTGATTCTGATAGATTCTTTACAAGTCGATCGTTACTGAAGATGTCTAGCTTTTTCTGTACTTCCCCGAAAATATTAGTGCTATGAGACTCTCCCATATTAGTTGACAATTCAGCCATTTCGAGCTCGCCAGCAATTTCTAAGCATGACTCAACTATTCGCATAACAACATCCTTGAATTCTCCAGTACCAGTTGCTATTAACTTATCTTCTAAGTCAATAAAGTCTCGGAGTGTTATACGCCTTTGAATCATTGTTTAATATTCTGATAAATACTTTCTGCTTGGTCCAAGTTCTTACCTTCAACTACTATTGCATGAATTGCATTAATTAGCCTCACTGCGTCCCTAAGCTCTCTTTGGTGTATATTCCTGCCTAATGCGCATCCTGAAGTCTCACCAATATGCATTTGTTCAAATATTTCTTTTAGAAGCATTGTTGCTTCTTTAGTTTTCCCTCCGGAGCAAACAACTTTGGTATTACCAGCAGCCAGTACAGCTTCCTTGACTAACAGTGCTGGATTTTGTCCATTATCAATAGGGCAGTTAACTTTGACAAAGTCTGCACCAAGTGCACTGGCAACACCGGCTGCACTAGCGATTAGATGTGGGTTAGTATAATTATCTATAGCGGCACCTCTTGGATAAGCCCAAATGACGCTCAAGAGCCCATTCTTGTGTGCCTGGTAGGTGATTTGCGCCGCTTCTCTCAACATTTTATCTTCATATTCGCTTCCAATGTAGACAGTGTATCCAACTGCAGGTATCTGTAAATTAGTACTTTCTTTAAACTCAATTACCTGGCTCATATCATACCAAGCGCTGCTATACGGATCATCTTGATCTGGCTTTACTATATTTGTTTTGGAATTAAGTTTTACTAGGTATGGGACATCCAGATAATCCATTCCATGTCTTGCAATTAGACCCAATTGAGCTGCAAATACCCCCACCGGCGCTTGTTGCGCGATCTGGAAGTAGTGATGTGGAGTAGCATCTGCTTCAGCAATTCCTTCGCCATAAAAGTCTCCATTAAGATGCTCAACCTTTTGATCACCAGCGAAAAGCAATAAATTACCACTGCCACGAGTGGCTTTTAAATAATTATCAATATACGTATCTCGCTTATGATGAGGAACGTCTAAAGGAACTTTTATGTCTGTTGAATTCATTTAAGAGCAAGTTTGATTTAATAAATAATACTCACGGCTTTGAGCAATTGCAAGATTAATATTTAGCGAGTAGAATAAAAATACTATGACAGATCTGCCCATAATAGTAGCCAATTGGAAAATGAGTCTTGGCTACCAGGATACAATTAGTCTTATTAAGAAATACATATCTTTAAGTTTATCTACAACTAATTGTAGATTAATAATTTCACCAAGTAGTTTTGTTTTATCTGAAGCATTTAAGCTGGTGCAAGACGCAGAGCTAGGTATTGCTGCGCAAGATTGCTCTATGTATGAGGGCTTGGGTGCATACACCGGTGAAATATCAGCCGAGCAATTAGCTTCATTGGGTATACACAGTATTTTGCTTGGACATTCAGAGAGGAGGGAATATCTCCAAGAAAGTACTAAGGCAATTAATAATAAACTTAAACTAGCATTGCAATCTGGTCTAGAAGTATATTTATTTATTACAGAATCGGCGGAAGATAATTTACATAATGGAAGTACAGAACAATTAGTTCATCAATTAAACACTATTCTATTCGGCATTGCTGCTGATAAATACAATGTCGAGAATATTCATCTGGTATATGAGCCAGCATGGGCTATTTCAACATCGTTAGGGCATCATAATCCTAACCCAGATTTAGTTAACGAAAGGGCAAGCTTTATCAAAGGCTATTTTTCTAGGCATTGCATGATTGATGGAGAAAAAATTAAAGTTTTATATGGAGGGTCTGTAAATTCTGATAATTGTAATTCGTATATAACATTAAGTGATATAGATGGTTTACTTGTAGGAAGTTCGAGTATTGATATCATGGAAATGAAGAAAATCATCACCAAACTCTAAAAATAGTTGCTCTCTATTTTAGATTATTTTAAACTAAATAATACTATCATTCGCAATGAAACAAAGAAGTCGGAAACACCAAAGTGACTTATATAAACTGCTTGCCGCACTGTTCTTGATGCTTTCCTTCATTTATGGTTATTTCGCATACTTCACTCTAGATATAGTTCTGGTATATAGAGACTTCGGTGTAAATCTTTTGGCACCAGTTACTATTTCTCTTTTTTCATCTGTATCATTATTAATGGCACTCAAATTATATGTGTTGGAGAAAAAAATCTGGCAAAAATGTATGAAAGTCTTAGCAGTATTTCCGTTGTTATCAGCTGGTCTTTCATCTCTACTTTTGATGCAGTATGACTTTGATTTTACTCTTCTATCTCCAGGTGTAGCTAATTCCATGATGGCATACACAACGGTATTAGTAATAATGTTTGTCTTGAGTTTTACTACCCTAGGATTGCTTTGGATAACTCGAGATATCTTCTTAGAGAAAGAAAAAAATAACTCCCACAAATAGTCTAGTTGCAAAAACTAAGCTTTAGCAATAAAATGTATATATATCAATTTATATACACTTTAATATGACAGGAAAAGCTAAAACAGCTTATGTAGCCTCAGAAGCATTATCAGAAAAAATCAAGAAGCTTCAGGATGAGTTAAAACTCAAAAGTCCTGGAGAAGTCATTGCTATGGGTCTCTCTTTGATTGAACTGTCATTAGGAAGAGAGATAGAATTCCATGAAGATGGTAAAGTATATAAATCTTCCAAATTTAAAGGGCATAATCAAACAGTCGAACTAGAGTAATGGCTTTAGCAGATACACAACCAGAAAACATTTCTGATGTAGAAGAAATAAATCATGACGATGAAGAAATTCTAGATCAGATTGACATTTCCGATCTAGAAATAGAACCAATTGAAGACTTTGGTGAACTAGAAAGTCCAGAAACAAATATTGATCTTATCCCCCTAAAGAGAGAAGATACTCGAGGTAGGTTAGCGCTCGCTTTCTTAATTGGATTCTTTACGATTCTTATTATCGGTATGATAATTGCCGCTTTTAATCCAGGTGATAAAGTAGTAAGTGTTAGAGAAGTGCTTCTTGCCATTTCAGGAATATTATCAGGCCCGCTAGGCTTTGTTATTGGCTACTATTTTAGAAGTAGCGAAGAAAATTAATTATTTTATTTATACTAAATATGAAGAAGTTAAATCTATCCAAGGAAAAGAAATTTAGATTCTTTTCACTCACAATATACATTATCAATAAAATAGCTTTTGCTTCTCTGTATATATATACAATGTTTTTATCATTCTGGGTATATATCTTCTCATATAGTCAGTTGACCTTTATGCGAGCCCAGATGCTAGTGGAAGGAAACGGTGATATTGATTACACTATTCTTTTTGATCACTTAAGGCCAGACTGGGAGATTTATCGAAATGCTGGATTAATGATCTTTGTAACCTTATTTCTACTGGTTGGTATTCCTACGTATTTTGTGAAAGTAAAAGACAAACGACCAATGTGGGGAATTGGAAGCAATTTTGTTTGGATAGTTGGTCTAGGTATTTTATTTTTCTCTAACCAAATAGGGTTATTTTTTGTGCGAATCCTTGAATGGTTCGGATAGGCTTTAATCGATGCTAGAAGTAATAAAGCAGATATTTCCACTTTTTTCGGTAATTATTCTTACCTATCTACTCAAGTATTTCAAAGTAATCGACAAGCAGAAGCTTAGTCCTTCAGTTACTCAGATCGCCTTTGACATAGTTATGCCAGTTTTACTTTTTGAAGTATTCAGTGCAGCAGAACTAGATTTTTCTTATTTGTTATTACCAGCCATTACTATTGTTTTTTCTGTAATAGCAGTCATTTTTATCTTAGGATTTTCCAAGCTAAATAGAATCGAAAATAAATTGCTTATTTTTGTTGCGTTTACAGGACTAAATGTTGCTCCAATATATCCATTAGTTGAATTTAATTATAGTACCGATGTGTTCTCAAAATTCGTTCTAATGGACTTAGGTGCATTAATTATATTGTTCACACTAACAATTAATATTGCTTCCATAGGTTCTGATGTGAAGATAAAATTTGATATAAAAGATGCACTTAAGCATATTTTCTGGAACCCAGTAATGGCAGCTATTGCAATTGGATTAATTGTTAACCTGTTAAACCTTAAGACACCAGATCTGGTTTTAAATACTACTTCTTATATCTCAGCTAGTTTTGGATTCTTGGTAAGTTTTATCGTTGGTTTAAATTTTGAATTACCGAAAGAGTGGAATATTTTTGCAAAAGTGTCATTGTATTATCTATCTAG
>JAGQLK010000076.1 GCA_020429485.1 Candidatus Dojkabacteria bacterium
AGAAAAAAGAAATATATTTTGGACTCGATAAATTCTTAAGTGCATTTGAACTATACAAATTCTTAAGTAATAATTCGAATGCAAAGTTGCCCCAACTAAAAGATATTAAAGCAGATTCAGAATTTATTACATATTCTGATATAAACTATCCAGCACTTCTAAAGGAAATAAACGATCCACCATTAGTACTTTTTTATAGAGGTAATGCTGATTTATTCTCTGACATTAATAAAGTAAGTATTGTAGGGACACGCAGACCTACTAAATATGGGGTGAAGGTAACTAAGGATATCTGCTCAAGTCTGGCTAAAAGTAATTCGATAGTAGTAAGTGGTATGGCATTTGGAGTGGACAGTGTTGCTCATAGTGTTACATTAGAGCATCAGGGTAAGACAATAGCTGTATTAGGAGCGAACGTGAATGAACCTTATCCTAGAACAAACAAAAAACTTTACGAACAAATAATTAGTCATGATGGGCTGGTAATTTCAGAAACACAATCAAGAGAGATAAATAAATGGATATTTCCAAGAAGAAATAGAATTATTGCAGGCTTATCTCGTAAAACCTATGTTATTGAGGCTGCAGCCAAAAGTGGTGCAATTATTACCGCAAACCTAGCTTTTGATTACAATAGAGAAGTGTATGCTATTCCTGGAAACATATATTCTGAGAAAAGTGCAGGGTGTAATAATTTGATAAAAAGTAATAAAGCAGAAATATTTTGTAACAACAATGAGTTAATTGACAATGAAGGCTCGGAGTTAAATTTGTCTAAAGAAGAGCTCAAAATACTCGAACAGTTAGAGGTTGAGGATTTGAATATCCAACAAATTTCGAAAAAGCTAAATATTGATTTTGAGGCTATTTTCAAAATAATTTTGGGCTTAGAGATCAAAAAAAAAGTTGCAAAACAAAGTGGAGGTCTCTATACTCTCACATAGTTGAGTATAGATATTAGCTCTAGCAGACTAAATAGAGATTAAGATCTTTCCTCTCCTTGATTTAGATTTACTTATTAGAAACAACATATGGTTTTAGTAATAGTGGAATCTCCTGCTAAAGCAAAGACTATAGAAAAGTACCTTGGAAAGGGCTATAAAGTTATGGCTTCTAAAGGTCATGTTGTTGATTTACCTAAATCTGATTTGGGAATAGATGTAGAAAAGAACTATGAACCTATTTACGTTGTAACCAAAGAAAAGAGCTTAGAGGATCTGCAAAGTAAATTTAAAGAGGCAGATGCTCTTATTCTAGCTGTTGATAGTGACAGAGAAGGAGAAGCAATTGGATGGCATATAGCTCGTGAGCTTGGCCTTATAGATAAGAATGGGAAAATCAAACCTAAGCAAAAGCAGTTACAGAGAATAGTTTTTACTGAGATTACAAAAGAAGCTATCAAGGCAGCTGTTGAAAATCCAAGAGAGATAGATATGAACCTTGTAAATGCCCAGCAAGCAAGGCGTGTATTAGATAGATTGGTTGGTTATAAGCTATCTCCATTATTATGGAAGAAGATTAGATTTGGATTATCAGCAGGGAGAGTTCAATCAGTGGCTGTTAGATTAATAGTTGATAGAGAAGAGGAACGAGAGAAATTTGACCCTGAAGAATATTGGTCACTATTCTCATACTTACTTGCAAAAAAATCTACCAAACCATTAGAGATTAAGTATAGGAAAAGTGATGAAGAGAAAGATGAGGAATCAAATGCAATGAAATTTGAACTTAGTAAAATTGATGATAAAAAGGCTGAGTTAAAGGACCAAAAACAAGTAGAAAAAATCGTATCAGAAATAGAACAGGAACAATGGATTGTTAATGCAATAGAGAATAAAGAAGTTAAACGTTCTCCTAAAACACCTTTTACAACAAGTACAATGCAGCAGGCTGCGGCTAACAGGTTAGGGCTATCTGCTAAGAATACTATGAGGATCGCACAAAAATTATATGAAGCAGGGTTGATCACTTACATGAGAACGGACTCAACAAATTTAGCAGCAAGTGCAGTTGAACAAGCAAGGAAGTTTATCACTCAGAATTATGGAGATAAATATCTTTCAGCAACTGCAAGACAGTACAAAACTCAGGCTAAGGTTGCTCAAGAGGCTCACGAGGCTATCAGGCCTACCGATTTCAATAAAGTTCCAAAATTAATTAAGCTAGGCGTACAAGAGCAAAAAGTCTATAATTTAATCTGGAGTAGGGCATTAGCTTCACAGATGGCTAGCGCACTTCTTGAAAGATCTAAAGTAGTTATTGATGTCAAAAATTATAAATTCCAACTTACAGGTCAGAGAGTTTTGTTCGAAGGTTTCCTAAAGATTTACTCTCAAAGTGTTAATGAATTTGCATTACCAGCTCTGAAAGTTGGTCAAGAACTTTTCCCTGAAATGATTTTAGGGCAGCAGCATTTTACACAACCACCTGCTAGATATTCAGAAGCTACATTGATTAAAGCATTAGAGAGTTTTGGTATAGGTCGTCCGTCAACGTATGCACCAACCATCTCAACAATACTTAGTAGGAAATATGTAGAAAAAGAAGGAAAGTACTTATTCCCTACAGATACTGGTAGAGTTGTGAATAAGCTTCTAGTTAAGCATTTCCCTGAAATTGTAGATACAGGATTTACTGCTCAAGTAGAAGAAGATTTAGATAAAGTTGCAAATGGAGAAAGAGATTGGAAAGAAATGATGGATGACTTTTATACTCCTTTCGCAAAACATCTTGAAATAAAGGATGAGGAATTAAAAAGAGAAGATTTTACAGTACTTGGTAAAAGCGAATATAAGTGTCCAGTTTGTGGTAAGGCAATGATAACTAAACTAGGTAGATATGGTAGGTTCTTAAGTTGTAGTGATTTCCCTGAGTGTAAGGGGATGAGAGGCGTGGATGGTAGAACAGAGGAAGAGGTTGCTAAAGATGCTTATTCTAAAGACTTCTTATCAATTTATCAGGAAGCACCTAAAACAGATGATGGGAGAGACTATTTGTTAAAAACAGGAAGATACGGTAGATTCTGGGCACATCCAGATTATCCTAAAGTCAAAGATGCAAAACCATTGGAGTACAATAAAGAAGTGTTCAAAAAAATCTATGGCGTTGCACCAAAAGCAAAAGATGGCAAGAAAATGATATTAAGACGAGGTAGATTTGGTGAATTCTGGGCTCACCCTAAATATCCTGATAAAAAAGAAGTTGTCCGAATTAATAAAAAGGAAGTTGCAGAAAAAAAGAAAGAGCTTGGGATAGAAGAATAAAAAACGAAGAGTAACGAACAAATAGCAAAGTGCAGGGTGCAATTTCTTTTGTCATCCTGAACTTGTTTCAGGATCTAAATATCACTAACTGATCTTCAATAATAATTAGTTTCTTCAAGAAATCTATCACTCATTATATGCTCTGACATTCTAAGGAAAGATAGATTTACATATTTAGTTGCTGGGCATCTAACATTTTTTCCAACAAACCTGTCTTTGCTATTTAGTAACACAACACCGTATGATAGGTGAGGTCTGTCGGCAGATGGTCCAAAGATAGCTGCCAGTCTCTCCTGAACAGTTGGTATATCAGATGTAGCTTGAATTACTTCTTCTGTTAACTCCCACAATTTCCCGGATTGAGAAAAAAGTGTAGTGTTATCAGCGAGATATTCTCCATAAATTCCTGCTAATATTAGCCAGGGTAAATGGCTACCATAAAATTGCATATTGCCTGCCGCTAATCCCAATGCAATCTCTGATGGTGAAATCATGTCTGCAGCTATGCCTAATCTTTCAGTTATGTAATCAGCACCAGTCAATACAAATCTATTATATCTATCTTGGATAGTTCTATCCGGGTGATCTTTAATGCATTCTAGTGTTGTAGCAAAAAGCTGGGGTGATGCTAATCGGCCTATAAATTGAAGTGTCTTGAGTGGATCAGTGTCCTCCATTAACTCCAATCTAGGTGCAAGCATTGACATATTTAACCAATTTGTCCTCATAGTTAGCTCTGAGGGATATAAAACGACCTCGTCAACTGAGTATTCAACTATACCTGGGGTATTAACTGCAGCAGAAAATATCTCCACACTCAACGAGCTCATAAATCTAGATTTACTTTCGCTTCTTCCTGATTCAGACATTTGGGTCAATAATTTTGTTGCGGGATTATAGCATAATAATTTATTTTCAATTATTTAATCTCTAAAAGTTCCAAAACCCTTGCACCCCTTGACCCCTGTGTTATAATAAATTTGTAAAAAATTCACACACCCAATTTTATTTATATCCTTTTGTTTCGTAGAAAACGAAGCTAATGGGTGGAGGTTTAAAAAGGAAAAAATTATGGAAAAGAAAGTAACAAAGCCAAAAGCAGAGGCTAAACCAAAATCTGCTGCAAACACTGCCAAAAAAACTGTCTATAAATTTGAACTCCCAGAGTTGCAGACCTTTTTGAAGGCAGGAGTACAGTTTGGACACCAAGTTAAAAAATGGAATCCTAAAATGAAGGATTACATCTATGATAGAAGAGATAAAATTCATATCATTGACTTGTCCAAAACACTACCTATGCTTGAAGAAGCAATGCAATTTCTAGCTCAAGCCGCATCTGAAGGAGAAATTTTGTTTGCTGGTACAAAAAGACAAGCAAGTGAAATTGTAAAAGAAGCAGCAATAGAATCTGGTGCTAATTACATAGTAAATAGATGGCCAGGTGGTCTATTAACAAACTTCACACTAATTCAAAGAAGTTTGAAAAAAATGATTGAGCTTGAAGATGAATTTGAAAAAGGTGTTGAAGATAGAACTAAATTCGAAGTATCACAAATGAAAAAAGACTGGGTTAAGATGAATAGACTATACGAAGGTGTGAAGCAGATGAAAGAATACCCTAAAGCAGTAGTTATCGTTGATGCTAAATATGAGAGAGGTGCAATCAAAGAAGCAAGAAGATTAAGGATTCCTATTGTTTCTCTAGTTGACACAAACTCAAATCCAAGCATAATTGATTATCCAATTCCTGCTAATGATGATGCTATCAATTCAATCAAACTAGTTATTGGATTACTAGCTGAAGCAGTAAAAAAGGGTAACGGAGGAAAAGGTGTTCAGCATAAATTAAAGGATTACTCAGTATTTGAAGTTAAGTTGATCAAGAGTGAAGTTAAGAATGATGATGCAGTAGAAGTAGCATCAGGAGAATCAGAAGCGCCAAAAGCAAGGATTGCTAAGGTTGAGCCAAAGGCAACAAAAGCAACTAAGAATGCAAAAGGAATGCTAGAAGACATTCAAGAAAAGAAAGAAACGACAAAAGTAGCTAAAGCAAAGAAAACTAGAGGGAAAAAATAATTTATTAATTTTTAGGAATATTTATCATGGCAGTAACATTAGAACAAATTAAAGAGCTTAGAAGCAGAACAGGAGCTGGAGTAACAGCTGTAAAAGAAGCTTTAGAATCAAGTAATGGCGATATTGACAAAGCAGTTAACTACCTAAGAGAAAAAGGTATTGCAAAAGCTGCTAAAAGAGCTGATCGTAGCGCTGCTAATGGCTTCATTGCACACTACATTCATGGTGATGGAAACATTGCAGTGTTAGTCGAGCTTAATTCTGAAACAGATTTCACTTCAAGAAATGAAAAGTTCAGAAAGTTAGCTAATGAAATAGCACTACATATTGCTGCATCAAAACCAATGTATGTAACTGTAGAAGATATTCCAGAAGATGTATTAGCTCAAGAAAAAGAGATTGCATCAAAAGGAGTAGATACTAATAAGCCTGCAAATATTGTTGAAAAAATAATTGAAGGTAAATTAAGTAAATTCTATGAAGAGACTGTTTTACTAAAGCAGAAATATGTTAGAGATGACTCTAAAGCAATTGAAGACTTAGTAAATGAAGCAGTTGCAGCTATCGGTGAAAAAATTGAAATTGGTAGATTCTGCAGATTTGAGATTGCAGCACCTTCTTGCGCACAAGTAGGAGAACTGTAATCCTCACAATAGATTGAACTTTAAAACCCTGTGTAATGCACAGGGTTTTTTATTCTACAGAAACCTAGACTTTTAATAATAGCCTTTT
>JAGQLK010000077.1 GCA_020429485.1 Candidatus Dojkabacteria bacterium
GTCAATGTTATCTAGATGATGTTCTGGTGCATATTCTGACATGGCTAGCTTATTTAATAATCATCTTCATCTATATTAAAAGCTCTTATGTAAAAGAATTTCATTAGCTATTTGATTAAAATGCATCACAGCCCTAGTTGCTCTCTCTTGTGTTAATGGATACTGTTCTGACAATTTGCTTATATAATATTTATATCGGCAATTATATCACACTATAGGTTATTGAGTATTCAGATAATCTGCTATAATCAATTATTATTACACTTTAAAATGGCTTCAAAAGAAAACGATTTAGTCTCATCTGTAATTCCATATAAGAATAAAATGGCGTTAATTGGATATTACCTTGCTGTTTTTAGCCTAATTCCTTTTATAGGCATTCCACTTGCACCTTCCGCAATAATACTTGGTTTTCTAGGATATCAAGCTAATCAAAACAATCCAGATAACAAAGGAAAAGGACATGCTCTATTTGCTATGATAACAGGAGGTATTATGACTTTTCTGCATTTAGCTGGTCTAATTTGGATGTTTATGTTAATGACAGCATAGTCCTGTACAATTAACTGCTATTGGTTGTCTGTGTTATTATCCAATCATATACTATGTAAAATGGTAGATTCAATTATTCGTAAAAACATATTGGTAAATCTTCTCAAAGCAGATCATCTTCGATATTCAGAGATACGACCAGACGGAGTAGCAGATGACCTATATAACTATCACCTCAAAATACTAATTAACAAGGGCTATATTGAAAAAGTAGATAAGAAATATCGACTATCAAACCTAGGCCAGATATTCATTTCCGAGACATACCCTGTTAATCCTCAAGGCAGAGTTGCTGATAGATTCAAACAAGGCGCATTATGCCTCGTTATCAATGAAATAGATAAGCAAATCTATGTCTTAAATCAAAAAAGATTAAGACAGCCATTTTATGGAAAGGTGGGAATAATAGGTGGCGGAGTACGTAGAGGAGAAAAGATTGTAGACGCTGCAAAAAGAAAACTTAAGGAAGAAACAGAGCTTGAAGGTGAATTTGAACATCTAGGTACACTTAGACATACTAGCCTAAAAGGTGATGAGGTCTTTCAAGATAGAATATTCCATATTTGTATAACATACAATCCTGAAGGAGAACTACTACAAGAATCTGATTTTGGACTTAACAGCTGGGAGACTCTGGAACAAACTATTGAAAATGAGAAAGCATTTATACCTAATATTTCACAGATAGTACAGATATTGGAGAAAATAAAAAATCATCAAGATGACTTGTCTTTTAGGTTTAAAGAAGAAGTCTTTAGTTTCTAGATGTATAAATATTTTTTACGAAAACTTCTTCACTAGCTTTATAGCCTTCTGATAATATAATTAGGGCATATTATTAAATACATATGTATATTGTTGCTACAATTTCCAAGAACTCATACCAAGCAGATAAGATCAGAGAAATTTTAAATGCTGGTGCCACTGTTCTTCGATATAATTTTTCTCATGGTACACCAGAACAGATGCTGGAGCACATCAGTGCAGCTAGAGATGTGATTGCGGATTTAAAGCTAGAAGGCAAGATAAGTATCATGGCTGATTTACCAGGTATGAAGATTCGCTTAGGTAAATTCAGCGAAAATAGGTACATTTCTAGTAATGAAATAATATTATTCAGAGCTGCCAAAGAAAGCCCAAACTATCAAGAATGGATACCAATTGATTACCCTACCCCAGGTGATATGGTAAAAGTTGGAGATATTATTACACATGCGGATGGAGAAACTGCACTCGAAGTAACCAAAGTAATCGATTCAGAGCAATTTGAAGCGAAGGCTCTTAACGATAGATTTTTAGCACCTTTAAAAGGTATCAACTTTAGACGCAAAATAGATGAACTAGAACACTTCACCGCACAGACATTAGAGCATATTGCCACCTTAGAAGATATCAAGCCAGAATGGGTAGCGTTTTCTTTTGTAAATTCTAAAGAGAATCTACAAAGAGGAATTGATCTACTAAAAGAAAATCTTAGTTATATGCCTCAGATAGTCACTAAAATTGAAACACCAAACGGAATAGCTAATATTGAAGAAATAGCTGAACTTGCAGATGTATTATTAATAGCCAGAGGAGATCTCGGTCTATACACACCTATAGAAGAACTCTATCTAAATCAGACAAAGATAATTAATGCTGCAAAGAAATATAAGAAGCAAGCTATTGTCTCCACTCAGA
Organism: Candidatus Dojkabacteria bacterium; assembly: GCA_020429485.1. GTDB lineage: Bacteria > Patescibacteriota > Dojkabacteria > B142 > OLB20 > JAGQLK01. The sequence goes on from JAGQLK010000077.1 coordinate 2,233, forward strand.
TACTAGATAGTATACTTGAGTACTATGTACCTTCAAGAGCTGATGTAATTGATCTGAGTAATGCATTTATGCAAGGTGCAGATGGTGTGATGCTAACTAAAGAAACAGGAATTAGTTTGACTCCAGGTAGATCTGTCGAATTTGCATTGAAGGTGATTGAGAGATTGCAAGCCTCAGGACTTAATAAATAATTTCCGATAAGACTCTTCAGAAAAAGAATCATCTTTGTTATAATACATAACGTTCTCATTATGCTATTATGAGATCAACCATGGCCCTATCGTCTAACGGTTAGGACATCAGGTTTTCATCCTGAAAATCGGGGTTCGATTCCCCGTAGGGTCACCAGTTATCTTTACATTCTCCCAACTCATTTTCCAATTTTATTTAGCAGTATTTATGTGATTTTCCCGTAATAAGATATTATTCAATCAATACAAAAACATGAATAACATATCTAATACTACAATAGAGGATGCGATCAAGCGATTAACGCCAAAGCCTGATCCAGAGTTAAAAAATAATCTTCAAGAGGTTTTGTCATTTAGAGCACAATCAATGCCACAAAAAAGCAATAAACTCATATTTTCATTTGGAGCCAAATTAACATTCACTGTTTTCCTTTCATTCTTCTTTCTTTTAGCTACTGTTATTGTTATTGCTCAACCAGCAAGTGCGAAAGAATTTATTCAGGCGCTAGAACAATGTACCCTCTCAATTAACTGCTATCAGCAATGGAGTGAAACTCAGAACCAATATGGTCAAGAAATTGAATTCGTAGAAGAGAGATCACTTGATAACAACGACTTATTATCTAAAGGTGCTTCACTAGAAGGTGATCCTATGTACGAAGAAATATTAATTGACCTTGGAGCAAAACTAATTAGTGATGAAAATGGTGTAAAAACATATAAAATGCCAATTACTAACCATCTAACTTTTTATGATTCTTCAGAACATACCCTTAATACTTCACAGCTAGATATTCTAGAAGTATCTGCCATAGAAGAATTAATATGGGGCGATGTATTTAGTGATGATGAACGCTTAACATCTTATTTCTTTAGACTTGATAATATAGGAATAACATATGAACAATATGATACCGAATCCATCTTAACAGCAGCTGGAGCAGAATTCGTTGAAGAGTTTGATGGCGGCTTATACTATAAATGGGATACCAATTACAGAATAGAATTCATTCCTGATACTAATCTAATAAGTCTAACAGATACTAGAATTATTGCTACCAACCCAATGTTAAGAACCGATAGCACAAAGTTCATAGAGTTGATCGACTCACTTAAGCTCGTTTCAAATTATTAGTCCAACCTCTATGAACATCTTTAATAAAAATAACGAAGCAAGGCTAATTAAAAATGCTATTAATAATCCTAATGAATTCAGATATTTATATGAACTCTATTTTGAAAAAATCTACAAATTTATTGTTTGGAGAGTTCGAACAAAAGAGGATGCTGAAGATTTAACTTCCCAAACTTTTCTCAAAGCATTGGATAAACTAGAAACTTTTAATTTCAAAAAAAATAATTCATTAAACTCATGGATCTTTAAAATAGCCCATAACTTAATTGTCGACTTTTATAGAGGAGATAACAGAAATAATGATGAAATCAGCGTTGATGTAGTGCCAGATGATCATACCAGCTCACTTGAAGATGAAATCGCATTTAATGAGCTCAAAAAAAAGATAGCTCAGTTGCCACATAATCAAGCAGAGGTGTTGATACTTTCAGTCATACATGAAATGAAAAACAAAGAAATTGCACAGATATTAAATATAAAGGAAAGAAGCGTTTCTTCTACTCTTTCTCGTGCGAAAAATAACTTGAAACAACTTGTTACTAACTAAACACTTCAAACAATATCACACACTATCCAGATGATCCACATATCTATGGCTCTAGTTTTATTAAATAATATAGCTTGACTGACGGTCAGTCAGGATATATAATTACTTAAATTCTTAAAAAATATTTATGCCTAGAGTCACAAAAAATTACAAAGATAGAAAGAAGGAAATTGTGGATACCGCTACCAGATTATTCACAACTATTGGATATGAAAATACTACTATAGAAAGAATAATAGAAGAAATGTCTGTTGCTAAGGGTACTTTTTATTATTACTTTCCATCTAAGGAAGCAATCCTTGAATCAGTTGCCAATAACATCCTTGATGATTTGATTAATAATGCTCAAGGCCTAGCAAATAATACGCAAATAAGTATATCGCAGAAGCTAGAAATGATTTTCAGCCCAACTAATAATAGCAATAAAACTGCACAGGAAATTACCGAAACATTACATCATACTGAAAATAGCAAATTGCATCAGAAGATTAATGTAAACTTAGTATTAAGGCTCTCCCCCATACTAGTCGAAATTATCGAGCAAGGAATAAATGAAAACCTATTTGAGGTAGAAAAGCCACTAGAAACAGTACAGTTTCTGCTAGTTGGCGCTCAATTCTTGTTTAAGGAGCAGCTATTTAGCTGGGATAAAGATGAATATAAACAAAGAAGATTAGCCATGAAGCAGATACTAGAAAGATCCTTAGGATCTGAAGAAGACTTTTTTAAATTTTTGCTTTAAACGCATTTTTAAATTTGTAATTAATTTTAATTATTAAATACTCTACAAATGAAAAAGAATACCCATCTAGAAGGTAAAGAAAGCCTTCTATTTACTTTAGGAGCAATTTCAAGTTGGATTTTGCTAAAGCTAAATACACCTAATTGGCTAACAGCAGTGACAGTTATTTCTTTGGCAGTGGTTGCAGAAATAATAGTTAAATTCCTTATTAAGAAGAACGTGGAATTACAAAATCAAAGCAAATAGCTCTTAATAAAGTATTTACAATAAATTTAATTGGAGTTATATCAGATAAACTAACTCAAGATATCTACCAGGTTACCGAGTTTATATTTGAGTTTCTTTAAGAGGCCTCTTCAAAAGAATAATAGGTATAATAATTAATACCATAAAACCAACAACACTTGCTTCTGGCCCAAAGTTTCCTCCCGTAACCCAAGCAGGTCCTTGAACGGTTAGCTTAAAAATACTTTGTGGTAATGCTTCCCAACCACTCATATTAAAACCAAATATTCCCTCTTGAAAGAAGTTCCAAGCTACATGTAACCCAATTGGAATATAGATATTTTTGCTAACATGCAAACTAACGGCTAATGTCACTCCAAGTAGAAAAAGTCCAATTGCAGACATATGTGTAAATGAAGGATTAGCTACATGGATAAAAATGAAAAGTATGCTTGTACTCAGAATAGTCAAAGCTGACTTGTATTTGTTCATACTATTCCACTTTGCAAATATAGATTCTAACTTCTTATAGATGAACGATCTGAAAATTATCTCTTCCGAAATAGCAGTGATCAGGTTCGATCCATATACAAGTAGCAGTGGAATACTTATGTTGTTAGTAGAGCTAATATCAATGTAAGAAAACACTAGTAACGTCACAAAAATTGCTAAGACACCTATCGCACCAATAAAGTTACCTAAAATGAACCCTCGTAGTGATTTTTGAATAACTGGGAAATAATAATTGCTTAACTGTTCTTTCTCTATGAATTTAATTACTAGAAAGAAAGCTAGAGGGAAAACTATGGCACCAACCAAAATCTCAGATAGACTCTCTCCATATTCTGTGAATGAAAATAACTTAATCGCGAGCGGATCAAGAGTGACTAACAATCCTCCTAATATAAATAAGAAAGCGACT
>JAGQLK010000078.1 GCA_020429485.1 Candidatus Dojkabacteria bacterium
TAGAACACTTTTGAGTGGTGGTGCGCAAGTCAGGTTCATAGGTAATAGATTTAGTGCAATGGAAGGTCTAGACATAACTATACAATATCCAGATCAGATTGATATGGGTGGCAGAGACTGTGTAAATCTTCATACTGGGCAATTAGTTCAAGATGGTAAAGAAACCATACTAGAATTAGAATACTTCGAAACGCCTGCTATGGATGAAATCACAATCGAAATTATCCAAGTTTGACTTGGAGTACTTTCATCCTTATCATTAACCATCTTTAATGAACTTGATGAAAGACTTATCAACAAGAGATAACAAAATAGCTGCAAAAATATTCCAATATCAACTTAATGCAACAACAGATGCTCACCTTGCTGACGAATTAATCTCTTTTCTTAATCATAAAGATCACTCACGCATTGATAATGCTCGAGTAAGACTACTACTAAAAGATATTCCCACAAATAATGATAGTTTCATTGCAGGCCTAGCCTATTGTCAATATTTAATGAATGGGTACTATGATTACATCTACCAATTTTTACTAATCAAATTTACCAGAACAATAGATAAACAGTCACTCTTAGATGAAATAAATAATGTTATCGAGAGATATGCAGCAGAAATTGGTGTAAATGATGCTTACGCTGAATTCCCCGATGGAGAGATGCATTTTTTCATGCCTATGATACAGCTTATGCTACACAAAATACCTTTTAAGGATACTTTTATCACAAGGTTCAATATCAATGAGGAGCTTATTGATTACAAAGAATTTGTGAAGGCAATGATACATGTACAGAAATTAAATATTAGTAATAATAATAAGCAAGCAGACGCTATTGAAAAAGGCGACCATGATTATTCAACAAAGATTAAATATATATTTGAATATTCTGAGCGATCTAATAATCCTGAAGAATTTAGGTTAGCATGCGCCAATACTTTAAGAGCAGCATCAGGTTGGGATATTTGGTTTGTAAGATTATTAAAAATATTTATCCTAATTTAGATTGAATATAATCCCATTCCTTCTCTAATTCGGGTATCTCGCTAACAACACTCTCAATAATTATTGGTACACCTAAATCTTTAACTAAATCAATGAGCTCTTCTTGCTCTGTTTGGTAGAGACATACATGACTACTTGGGCCATATCCGCTTAAATGAACCTCGGTAAGTTTATCTTCAAATGCAGCAATAAGCTCATGTGCTAATTGTAATGTTGGATCTACTGTTAAGACATGATTTATATCAAGTACGAAATGCGCATCGAGTTCTTTGAAGTATTTTTCTAAATCAGAAACCAACTGCCCTTTATCTTTACGATTATCCATATTCTCTATAGCAAATGGAGCATTATATTCTTTAAAGACACTCCAGTTATGGACTCTATCTGGATGAATAACAATAGAATCAATATTCAGCTTTGCTGAGATCAACTCTAGTTCAGCAAGGATACGTTTAGTTTCATCATCTTGATCATAATAAATCATAGCCGGAGCATGAATCGATATAAACTCGAAGCCATCCAAATATTCTTTAGGCATAGCTTTTAAGCTTGGAAGATGATCAGGATCGATTATATTTAGCTCAACAGCATTTACACCTAGATCTAAAAATCTTTTGTAATGTTCTTTACTCCATCGATCTACATCAAGTTTGTACAAAACACCATTGCTAAAGCCTATTTTCATAATTAATTTTTAATATCATAAATAAGTGTTGTATAATGCGTGACTACAAATAAACCAATGACTCCAGAAATAGCTTACACTCCTGAGAGTGATGAACAAGTAACTTCTGCCCCAGCATTTACTTATCTTATGGATACGAGTGGTATCACTTACTATTCGACGGGTGCAAACACCCATCCTTTTGCGAATACCATTAGAACTACCGCTGTCTATTTTCCTGATCCATATGGTAATAGAATTTCACTTTTAACTGGTCAAGCATATTCTAAGCATATCGTACACGGGTATGTATCAGAAGATCAAGTTGCAGCAATACCAAATAGAGCACAAAATCATAACAACTTAATCTTTGACCATGATCCAGTAACTCAAGAAAAGATTTTAGGGGTAGATACAAGTAGAGTCGCTTACATGTTCGATCCACATTGCGCGTTACAAAGTGTATTAGAAGGTAACAATTACTATATCGATGTAGTACGTAGACGTGTTGATACCATAGTTACACTTATGTTAAATGCAGGTATACCATATGAAGACTTAGGGTTATATGGAAGCTTACAAGTAGGATTAGTTCCGCAAGACCCAAGTGAATTAAGAAGATTTAACGATGTTGATCTAGTTGTAACTGGTACGGAGCATTATGACAAAGTAGTTCAGCTTGCTGCTACCTATCATGATGGTGCAAATGATTGGAAGAAAACTGCTGTGCGTTTCCAGCATAATCTTGCAGCTAGAAAGCGAAGACAACAATTATCTAAACTTCACTTATATGATGGTGAAGGTGAGTTTTTCTCAGATGTAAAAGTAGTTCCTGCCCCTGGACAGATACCTTCAGTTACGGACCTAGGTGTACTACAAGATGGAGTAAATATCTTATTTGAATACACTGTAATAGAAGCGTATGAAAGTCTTGGATATCCAGCTATCTGGACTGTAGCTAATGCCGATGGCCATCAACTTCAGATTTATTCAAGAATGTACGATAACATTGGAGCTGCAGGTGTTGGTGACATGATTACAGCTGTAGGAAGAATGAATCATCGCGGCGACTTATTGGTACTTACTGATAATGAACATCATCATATTTATCCAACTTAATAACAAAAATAATGGAAAATAATAGAGGACACTGGGGATACGACTTAATGGCAATCGGAGGTCTATTTTATGGATCTGGAGAAGCTATACAATACGTAGCTAATCATGAACCTGCTCACGCTGTAGTAGCAATAGGTGTACTGATGCTAGCGACAGGTTTAGCAATTTGGAATCATTGGGATCAGATAAACGATAAATATTTCAACTAGCCTAAAATTGCTCTTTGCCTAGGAACAAAGTAAAATACAAGTAATTTATTATTCTTTTTATGGATACAAAAAAATCATATTTCAAGTGGGGTCTAATCGTTGGAGGCATTGGAGCAGCAGTTGCCTTTATTGGGTCTATCCCCTTTCTTAGCTGCCTGGTATTACCTATCACATGTTGCGGATTCTTCTTATTCGGTGGTGCTTCTGGATATATGGCAGCCAAAGAAGATAATCTTAAATCAGATAATATGGGCGAAGTAGTAAAAATTGGTGCTTTCAGTGGACTTGTAACAGGTACAATCAGAGGTCTTGTAAGCATGATTATGTCTATTCTTGTAGCAGTAATATTTGGAACAGCTGTTGCATTTACTACAATTTCTGGTTTGGAAGGCGATTCAAGCGATGCTGTAGCTGGAACAATCAATATTGGTTTCCAAATTATTGCAGCACTTATTAGTCTTGTAATCACTATTGGTTTAGATGGAGTCTTTGGAATCATTGGTGCAATTATTTTTGCAGCGATGAATAACGATAAGAAATAATCTATGCTTCCTGATGCTAGAGAAATAGGTGTATTTCCTAGAGAATTTAATATTGCAGATTTAGATGCGCCTGTAGCTGAAAGTTACGGTAGTGTTGGTACACGAGTTGAACACGCTAGACTTGAAAATGATACTGAAGTAATAGTATTCCATGACTATCGAGCAAGACTTGAAGGGGCAGCTTATCTTGTAAGCGAGGATATGGGTTTTAATTTAATTCCTCCTACATCTCCAGCATTTGAAGAAACCAGACAGTTATTTATTCCGAGTAGATTAGGTGAGAACTACGACTACGGTTCTCCTGAAATGAGACAACAAATCCTTAAGGTAGATATCTTTGACTACATTACAGCTCGTAAAGACCAACAGGGATATAGACGTACTCCATTGAGTCAAAATCATAGAGTAATTGGAGGTATGATAGTGCCACATGATTTTGAAATGTCGTTTACTGAACCAAATAGACGAGCATTTCATAGAGACTTTTCTCTAGGAGCTGAGCTTCCAAGAGATGTTATCAATAACCTTAATCACTTTAGAAATAGTCCAGATCTACAGACTCAGTTGCGGAATGATATGCTACAGTTACAATTCAATGATCTAGAAATTGATCAACTGTTTGAGAGAGCGTTTGCGGTTGCTAGTATTTTGGGAAATCAGAGTATTGCTACACTTACAGTTAAAGATATTGCCCGCGGCAGACTGCGTAATAAATTTACTTTAGGTATGATGCGTCAACTAGATCAATTAGCGATTGAACAAGATCAACAAAGAATTGCGTATTATAAGAATCTTTATGGCTAATCTACACAAAGAAAAATCAAATTATTTAAAGCAACATGCTGATAATCCAGTAAATTGGTATGCATGGTCTGATGAAGTATTCGAAAAGGCTAAAGCAGAAGATAAACCAATATTCCTATCCATAGGATATTCAACCTGCCATTGGTGCCACGTAATGGCCAAGGAATCCTTTATGGATGATAAAGTCGCATCTATTCTTAACGAAAACTTTATTGCAATCAAAGTAGATCGCGAAGAAAGGCCAGATATAGATAATTACTACATGCAGGTATCACAGATCATGACTGGTTCTGGTGGCTGGCCACTAACAATTTTTATGACACCTGAAAAAGAACCGTTTTTTGCAGGCACATATTTCCCAAAAGACGATATGTTTGGTCGAATAGGCTTTATTAATTTACTGCAAGAGATAATAAATCTATGGACCAATAAGAGATCGGAAGCAATAAATGTTGCAAAGGAAATTACTCATGCTCTCGAAAATTTTCAAAATCAAGCTATTAAAACTAATCCCGATTTAGACTACTCTACATTGATAAGAAGCACTTTAGATAAAGCTGGATCAGAGTTTGATGCTGAAAATGGTGGTTTTGGAACAAGTATGAAGTTTCCTGAGATAACTAGGCTATTATTCTTACTCAATAACAAACATTCATTAAGTAATATTACTAGAACTCTGGATAAAATGGGCACTAGGGCGCTATATGATCATATCGAAGGAGGATTTCATCGCTACAGTATCACTTCAGACTGGAATACCCCTCACTTTGAGAAGATGCTATACGATCAAGCGCTAATGATATCTTTATACAGTGAATATATTATCAAACTTGGTGAGAATAAGGATTATGAACATATTATTAGAGAGACTATTAGTTTTGTTCATGAAAACTTCTTAGACAAATCAGGTGGATATTATACAGCGATAGATGCTGATAGCAATGGTAACGAAGGAGAATATTACTTATGGAGCTATGATGAACTTAATAAATTACTATCCGATAAAGAGCTAACTTTCTTGGTAACTTATTTCGGAGTAACAGAAAAGGGTAATTATATCGATCCTCTATCAGATGAAAAGACTGATAAAAATCTACTTTATTGCAAAGAGTTTAATAGAAGCAAAGAAGCTGCTTCAATTTTAAATAAGCTAAAGAAAGCAAGAACCGAAAGATTACATCCCGAGGTTGATAACAAAGTAATTACGGATTGGAATAGTCTATATTTATCTGCACTCTGCGATGCTTATAAGGCTTTAAAAGATTCTCGTATACTTGATCAGGCAAATGATTTAGCAATGTTTCTAACTAATCATTCGCAACTTAGACATGTGATTTCCTACACAAAGGATTCTGACACTGGATTTCTTGATGATTATGCTTACCTTATCGCAGCTCTGATTAAACTCTACTCTATTACTTTTGAGAGTAAGTATTTAAGTAAGATTTCAAACTTGATAGATAACACCGTCAAAAATTTCTGGGATGAAGACAGTAGTAAATTTTTCCATAACCCCAAAAGTATTGATGAATTAGGATTTAATTCAAAAGACTCCTTCGATAATTTAACACCTGCTGGCAATGCAATTATGTATTCTAACTTAGTCCTTGCCAGTCAC
>JAGQLK010000079.1 GCA_020429485.1 Candidatus Dojkabacteria bacterium
GAACTTATTAATGTGAATGTTGGTTAGATTGAAATGAGTTATGCCAGTGATCGAAAAGCCTCTGTCTAACTATCCTGGCATATCTATTTTCTCCGGCACTAGGAAATAATGATAGTGCATGCCAGATTCTAGCTAGGCCGTTTATAAGTAAGAATGACTTCTGTTCTTCATCTAAATTTTTTAAAGTCGTTTCACTTACCATGGCAACAAGTTCTGCATATAGATAGTGTTCCTCAGCCATCTGATATTGAATGTAATCTATTGTAGATGATGGGAAATACAAACGGTTTCTTACAATCTGAGCTAATTGTCTTGATGAGTGTATTCTGCGTGTATCTACACCGAGCCATTCAAGGAGCGGATTATTTCTAGTTAAACCTCTGAAGCTTACTAGCTGATTAGTATCTATTGCCATTACTTCCTGCTTAGATGAAGAGTAAGCAAATTGATCTTCTGGTAATACTTTAGCTTGTTGCGCCATTCTAGTGTATGCAGTTAGGAAAGTTTCTTCATCATATCCATCATTTAGCATTTGATGTAACGGTCCCCAATGCAGGTCTGTTCGATCAGCAATATTTTCTTGTACTACAATAAACTCTCTCTCTCCTGCAAAATGAGTCATCCCGGAATAATCTATTTCTTCACCTGTACAATCTATCAATTGACGCCTCACTACTACAAAGTTTGAGTTTGGAGTGTGTGTGGGTAGGTGAGTAGCAACAATGTCATGCTCATTCATGAGATGCATCCAAATCTGTCCAAGAGTGGCACCTGTTTGAAAATATGAAGGAACAGTTGCTGTTTTGAGCCTCTTTACTACTAAGTCTGGATAATCATCGCATTGATAGACAGCGTGATAGAACCCACCACCATCTACTAGTTGTGTTAATGGCATACCTCTATTTAAGTCAACAACTAGGTTTTTACTTCGAGTGCCAAATTCAGAGTTACCATTATGAAATTGTACATATTCTGGATTGTAGAGTTCCATCGATATGCATAAATAATGGGAATTATACTAAATGAGATATATTTATCAAATATATACGACTTAGTAGGTTGTAGCTAATGTAGTAGCAGTTTTAGCGGGAACTATACTTAATATTTCTTCTAATTCCATAAGATTAGAAATCACATGAAAGTTCTTACTCTTAGGAAATTCATCCAATTGAAAATTTGAGTTAGGATCAAGCATGTAATAGACAGAGCCACCATTCTTAAGTATGTAGTTAATAACTTTCTTGTCCCAGATATCATTCCCGACATAGACTACCTCGGAAAGAGGGATGTTGTGTTCAGCTATGATTTTCTTCAAAGCGTTAACTTTATCACCTTCAATATTTACCTTGATATCAGCAAAGTTACTATTCTTATCGAAAATTAGCTCATTTACAAAGACATTCTTAGATTTGAAACCTAGCTGTAATACTTGATTAACAACAAGGTCTAAACCTGAGCTAAGTACATAGCAAGTCTCATCGTTATTTCTTATGAATGAAGCTATTTCGTGTGCCTCTTTATGAAAATTATCCTCAGCTAAATCAAGTATATCGACAAAATCCTGTCGAGTGCCGGGACGATTATACTTTCTTGCAAAGTATTCTTTGAGAATTCTTACTTGTGTGTTGACCAAGAACTTATATGATATATCTCCTCTAAGGTAGCTAGAAACCAACACTTCAAATAAATCATAACACCCAAGATATTGGGCAAGATTCATATAAATGTTTTCTTCTTCTAGCAGAGTACCATCTGCGTCAAAAAATATATACATATAAAAAGATATAATGGATATATATTATATCAGAAATAGGAGTAGATGTTCAACACTAGAAGCGTATTAAATTAAGCATTAGATTGATAATGCTATTGTTTATAGTATAATCCATTATTATAAAATATTCAAAATGAGACGATTATTTGCATCTATTCCAGCATTTGATTGGGAAGGAACAGTTGCAGCAAAAATGGAAAGAGGAGAAGGGACTAACCAATATCAGGTGTCTGAATTTAGACCTGAGTTATCGTTACAGCATAAAAGAATCCTTGAAAATGAGGATGTTAATATGGGATTAGAAACAAGTCATTCTAGAAAACCTTTAGGAAATTACCTATTGCATAAATCCGGAACGATGTTGAGGGCTACAAGAATAGTTAGAAGCATCGTTTAAGCCAGACTCTTGGTATGCTATACTCCAATATTGATAATTAGCGGATGTCGGAATACATAATTTCTGCAGCAGAATTTGAAGCAAGATTCCCCTTTGATTCCTTGAAACAGGTATTACTATATGGCTCTATGGTTTTTTCTCAAGATGATGTCGAGAAGCAGTCTTCGCCTGGAAATCTAGTTGACACTATCTTTATCGTTAGTGATACAGATGAGTTCCATGATGCTAACTTCAGAACAAATATGGGAGACTACCCATTTATATTGAAATTATCGAGTGGATATGGATTAGTTGGTCCATGGATAAGTAAAAGAATACAAACCGCTGGTGCTAAAACTAGTTATTTTACAGATGTTCAAATTGCTGGCGAACATACTAAGTATGGAGTTATAGGCATAGATGACTATATAAGTGACTTAGAGAATTGGGATACGCTTTATATGGCTGGTAGAGCTCACAAGGTTCAACACGTGATACCAATAAATGATGCTGATGTAGCTGCGAGGTTAGAGCAGGCAAGAAGAAGCAACCTTGAGGCAGCTGTGAGAGTTGGGTTACTTATGAATCATGCTCATGAAGAAATTAGTGAAATAGATTTAATAGAAACAATTGTGGGAATATCATATCTTGGTGATGTTAGATCAAGAGTGGGAGCAAAGGGTAAAGACAAAGAGAAAAAACTAATGAGGCAACTAGAAGGTTTAACACTTATGTATAAGCCTATACTAAAACAGTGGGTTCAGGAAGGATTACTAACTAGTAGAGAGGGCGATGATGAACAAATCTTTTACTCTAGAATAATTTCTGTAGAGGAATTGAGTAGATTATTACCTCAGAATCTAGCTTTGAAATTAGAAAAATTTACTGAAGGAGAAATAGATGCAAGACTTATCTCAGCAATTTCAGAAATTAACAGTGAGTCTAGTACAGTACAAGCACTCAAAGGTATCATTACTGCGGGGATATGGACTTCACTTCAGTATGCTGCAGCAAAACTACTCAAAGGTAAATTGAGAGATAGTAAGGGAGAGAGTATAATTAAGACAATATTTAGATTGTAATATTGGAAACAAAATATCCTTATCCTGAACGCCCAAGTATGGGTATAGAAAATCATCTAGAAAGGCTAAATAGGCCTCCTTCTCATGAACTTAGAGAGGAGGAAAAAGTAGCAGTACTTGACCTTGAAAGACAATTGACACAAGGGATCGACTTAAGAGCAAATTTACAAACAACCTTGCTTACTCCTAGAGGCAGAGAACAGCCACCCGTAAAAGGAATTGAAAGGGTATGGGAAATAAAAGTAAATACTTATAACTATTTCCCTGATTATTTCTTAACATCGGATGGTAGAAACAGCTTAGAACAAGCTCTAGGTAGAAGCATAGATGAATTCGTAGACGCAAATGAAGTTAGTAGATTTTTGTTTAACATTAATTATAGCCAGCTATCACTAGAACAGAATGCAGCATTAAAGAGCTTACAGGCTAGTAGTTCTGAGTATGCAGAAAACATATTAGTACAAGCATTCGTAGACTCTGGTTATAATCCTGATATTCAATTACCAAACTTAGAAAGAATAACTATAACTAGAGATCCAGAAGCACTTTTAGATAAGCTCGGTCAGATGAGAAATTTAAAGCAGTTTCTCAAGGACTGTAGGCAGGGGATAGATTTAGATATGATCTCTCCTGCACAGGCAAATGCGACTAGGACAATACTTGATATTCATCAACGTAAACTTAATGAGATGCTTTCTGGTGCAGTTGTAGCTGCGAGAGCATATTTAAATGATCATCAAAGATACTTTGCTGGTGATTCTGATAACATAGCAAATCAGCTAGCAGAACAAGCTGGTATTAATAATGATGACGGTGAATTCGATCAGACAAGACAAAGGAGTTTTGCACAATTTGATATTTTCAGACAAGGTGCTGGCGATAGAGATACTGAGGGGGATAATACAGCTATTGGACAAGAAGCCATTGATGATGTGATTAATTCATCAAATGGTAATGTAGATGCAGTTGAAAATGCAAGATACAGAGATATTGCCGAAACAGTATTTATAGAAGCTGAAGAATGGGTAACATGGGCCAAAAAAGTGCTGCGAGAGTATGGGTTACTTAGCGAGGAAGGTGACTATGATTCAGATAGACCTGGAAGGGCAAAAGATGATTTATGGCAAGTTGTAGTAGATCCTAAAGTTGTATCACTTAATGTAAGTAGTAGATTGGGTGCTGTTCAGATTCCAGCTAGGTTTAGAAGACGACTTGGTTCTATTTTGCCTAATGGTGCAGCGCCTATACTTGATCATGAGCTAGCTCATGTAATACAAAACGAGAATAAAATGAGATTAGGACTATCAATATTCAATATGGTCGGGACAGATAGAGCAGTCGCTAATTTTGAGGCAGGTGCGATAGCATGGGAAAGGGAGGCGCATAGTGTTCTTTTTGGCAACGTTAGGGGTGTAAACACATTCTATCTTGAAGGTATGAGAGCTAAAATTGCTGGCGGTGATTGGCAAACCGTTATGAAAGCAATGTATGCAAATATGCTTACGGCTAATCCTAATCGTGATCCTAGAGAGCTAGCTGCTTTAGCAGTTAATAGATCTAGAAGGTTATTTAATCACGGAGGGGATGTGAATGATACCTCTAAATATCTTACAGATAGTAAAGATCTAGTTTATTTGGAACAAGAATTGATAGCTAGAAAGCTACATGAGTATGGTATGCAGCATCTTTTACTAGTAGGTGGAGTAAATCTTTCTACGCTGGCTGATCTATACGAAGCCGGAATGCTAGACATGGAAAAATTATTTTTACCAACTAGGCGGCCTACAGAGATAATAGATGATGAGTTACAAGCAAAATTGAACTAATCAGGAATCTCTAGCAATGTCGCAATAGTACGGTAGATGAAATCCAGATCAACTGTGAGATTATCAGATCTGTCGGGATTAAATTCTACGAGATCTAGAGATTGTAAAGTACCCTTATTGATTTTGTCGAAAATATTGACTACTTCCCGTCGAGTAAACCCGTTATTAATGTAACAGCCTGTAGCTGAGAATTCGCTATTATCAAGCATATCTACATCAAATGAAAAGTGCATCTGGTCATATTTGGCAATAAAATCATTGATTTCTTGTATAAATCCTTCTTGATTACTGATGTATTGCTTTCTATTTATATTCTTTACCCCATTTTGTTCGAGGTATTCTCGTTCTTCGTCTTCTATATTAAGATTTCCAACATAAAGTAGGTTCGATGGATCAAAATGCATTTCCTCTATGACAGCTCTAAGCCAGATGCCATGAAAATTATTTGATGGTGAAGTATCCCAAGTATGAATGTCTGCATGAGAATCGAACATGATTATTCCCACATTCTTCTCCTTATATATTTCTAAAATGGCTTTTAATGAACAATATGAAACACTATGATCACCACCTAATGTTAGTAATTTATTTTCGCGGTTATGGTTTTCGATAATTGTTTTCGCAAAGTCGCCATATTCCTTCTCGATGATAGTTTTGTAGTTAGTAGGATCAACATTTGCGGCTTTGGGAAATACCTTGATGATCTTAGGTCCTTGCAGTTCAAAACTATCAAGAATTACTTGTGGTCCTTTCTCAAC
>JAGQLK010000007.1 GCA_020429485.1 Candidatus Dojkabacteria bacterium
ATTCACAGTATTCTAAAGAACTTAGCTACAACACCAAACGAGGACTGAAAGCAAAGATAGAAAGAGGTGAATGGCCCACATTTGCCCCGCCATTCTATGTAAATTACGGTACGGAAAAGACAAAGAAGAACATCAAGCCCAATCCTAGTAACGCTGAATTTTACCCTAAGCTAGTCGATCATATAATCAAATATCAACTAAACATAACACAAATTATAAAACTTCTTAAAAAATGGAATGTTCGAAATAAAAATGGTAACTATTTTGCTTCGTCAACCATTCATAGAGCCTTACGTAATCCAGTCTATTATGGCCTACTAAAATATTCAGACTATCCTGAGACTCTTGGTACATGGGAGCCACTTATTTCTAAAAGTAAGTGGGATAAATTACAGCAAGTTCTCAACTTGAAAGGAAAACCTTATCAATCTAAATGGAATCACCCATTCAAAAAGATAATGAAATGTGGTAAATGTGGATTATCAGTTACTGCTTATACCAAGCGAAAGAAAAGTGGTAAGAAATATACATACTACGGATGTACAAAACGGAATGGGAATTGTGGTAATCCTCCTATCACGGAATCTAAATTAGAAGAACAATTGTTAACTAATATTTCGAAGATAAGGATTTCAGATAAACAACTTTCATATTTAAAAGATGAATTAACTAATAGATTAAAACAAGAGCTGAACTATGCCAACGGCACACAGAATCAATTAGAAACTGAAATTAAAGAGTTGAATAGTAAACTTGATATGCTTCTGGATATGAGAATAAATGAAGAGCTAAGTAAGGAAGAATATACTACCAAGAAGCACAAGATTAATACTAAAATTATTGAATTAGAGGCTTCAAGATCCGATTCCAAGTTTAACTTAAAGGACGTTAGAACTCAGGTGGAAAATTTTTTTGATGAAGCCTTTAGTATCAGGAAAGCCTTTGTAGTTGGTGATTATATGGAGAAAAGAAAAACTGTTCTCAGGATAAGTGAAGATCTCATACTTAATGATAAAAAAATTGGTTGGAACTTTAAGAAAGATTGGGAGACAATGATTTCTGTACCTTCTGATCCGAAATCAGCTAAATGGGGTGACCAATGGGACTTGAACCCACAACCCTCGGTACCACAAACCGATGCTCTAACCAATTGAGCTATGGTCACCATAAAGACTGACTGCCATTTTATCATATATTACAGCAGTGATAAACAACTAATATCAATCTATTCCTTTTTATAGGTATGATATAATCGCGCTATTATTAGAATATTCATGAGAGATCAGTTAGTTCATGCTGGGCTTAGAATCCCATCTAATTCATCAACAAAGTACTTAGAACGCGTAGGAGTAGATTTTGACCAGAGGCTTGGTGGAAATTGTGTGTATCAATTGGGGCATATGCTAGATATGCTTGGGCCTGGTGCTATTGAAAGAGCAGGTATACTGACCTCAAACACTGGTGGTGTATTACATTACGCGGCTGTTGTTCAAGATGGACGAGATGAGTATTACTTAGATCCCTATTTGATGCATACAGAGCCAGTTAAAGTAGCCGATATCTTTCGTGGAGGAGTCATGGTTGAAGCATTTCCTATAGGCAATAAAGTAGCTTTTCAACACACAGGAGCAAATACTTTTCAAGCTACACTATATAGGCCAAGTACAGGAGTGCAATTCGATGAAGTGCGCCGATATCAATTTGATTTAGATCAAGCATATGATGACTTCCCGCCATTTGAAGAGTATGCTACACCAAATCCTAGTAAAATGAGTATGCGAGTTATTAGTCCAACTGCAGACGAGTTGATGATGCTTCATTATCATTTACATACAGCTGGTATGAATATTGTAAGATATCATTCATCAGGAAGGACAGAAAATGTACGTCAAAAAGGACAACCCGATGTTTTTGAGCATCATCTACAAAGAATGGCAAGTATGGTTCTGCTAAGCAAGGGAAAAATTTATGATGGGCTTTATCAAGCTCAGTATTACGCTACAGAAGGATATTGGTCGAGAATAAATGAATAGATTGAAACCTATAGTTTTGATATAATCGATATATAGGTTTCTACATATGTTTACCGAAAATCTACAACAATTTAATCCAATTGGAACTCCAGAGGGAATAAAGTATAACGGCGAAAGCTATCGAGTAACCAATACTTGTGCTCAGCCAGTAGATGTTGCCTTAGCTATGGCAGGTATTTATGAAACTCGTAGACGCAATAACTATCCAACAACTACACCAGCTAATTTACTTTTCGTTCCTAATTTTCTTGTAGATGAAGATAATGGTGTTATTAGAGAAAATGCTGGAGCAGTATATGCACCCAGTTTTGATCTCTTTGTGTTCGCAACTGATAATATTCAGCGCATGACTTTGCATGATGTAGGCCCTGATGGAAATGAGTTATATTTATTGTATGGTGCACATGAGACTATACACGAAGTACAGAAAGCAAGAGGATTAAGCTATATAAGCAAAGATGATCCTAAGTATGATGTACTAGAAGAAGAAGCATGGCTTGGTGCAGCAGATCTCCTAAAAGCACATTCCCCATGGAGTCCATACAGAAGTCTAGGATTTGGGCGAAAGAATGACAAAATTGTTCACTTACCTAGAAGTAGTTCTTTTAGACCATGGGAGGTTGCAAGAACTGTCGCAGATATGAAAGCGCTGACTGCTACTCAGAGCTTAGAAACACATAATCCAATGGCATTAAGCTTTGCGCTACACCAAGTGTTTCTACAAAGACCTGGACAGGCTTATGAGTTAGGTCTTGATGATGAATTGAGCACAAGTGGTGCCTTTTATTCAGCTAATGGTGCTGAAGCATTATTTCATCTTTCTCACTGTGCAGTATTTTTACCTTGGATAGAATCATGGGTCAGTGAGAATGGCGAATACTTCTTGCAAGAATTCCCAGATGCGCAATATATAATTCAATTCTATCAACATGATCAGGAAAGAGTTGGCTTTAATGTTACTCAATTCTAATTTCATAAGCTATAATGGGGTAATTAAGTAAATACCACATGAATATTATTAAAGCAGATATCTCCCATAAAGATTTAATTTTAGAAATTGCTGACAAATTTAGCGATTTCGCTAATTCACTTGATGACGATTACGATGGAAGTCTAAGCACTTTTAGTCGGGATAATTCAGGTCCAATGTTGGCAGAAGTATTAGATAGAAATCTCTGTGCAATATTTCTAGCAATAGATGAAGGTAAAGCAGCAGCAATAGTAGAAATTCACAAAGTACCTCGAATTCGCAAGGCAAGATACTATGGTGAGATAGAACTAATGTTTGTAGATGAAGAATATCGAGGTTCGGGCATTGCAAAGGAGATAATGAACAAAGCATTAGAATGGGGAAAAGAAGAAGATCTAGAGTGTCTTAGGTTATATTCAGGGCATCAATTAAACAGGGCTCATGCATTTTATGAAAAAATGGGCTTTGTACATGCTGGCAGAACCTATAAATATTCATATAAATAGTTTTTTTGTGTAGAATTAAGCATTAGTTTACTTATTATTTTTTGAAATTATGATGGAAGTTTGGGGAGTAGAAGTACATTATGCTTCTATACTGCTTGCAACAGTCGCAAGTATGGTAATTGGTATGTTATGGTATGGCCCAGTATTCGGGAATATATGGCTAGGCTTAGTAGGTAAGAAAAAGGAAGATATGCAAATGAAGCCATCTGATATGCCTATGGCTGTAGTGGTAGCATTGCTTATGGCTGTTGGACTTAATTCAGTATTGCAATTTTCAGCAAAGTTTTCTGAGCTTGGTGAAATCACAAATGTATTAGCTACAGCTTTTATGATCTCACTAACTTTTGTAGCACCAGCTGGTCTTAACCTAGTAATTTGGGAAGGAAGAAAACCAAAGCTATTTTTATTAAATCTTGCTTATTTTTTCACTAACTTTCTAGTTATGGGATTAATAATAAGCATCTGGGTGTAATTAATTAGAATGAATAAGTACCATTCAGCTGGATGTATAGTGTTACGTCCAGTAGGAGATTCAATTCAAGTATTGTGTTTAGAATTTTCATATTCAGATATTAAAACAGGATGGGTACTTCCAAAAGGAGGTATAGAAGAAGGTGAATCTGAAAGAGATGCAGCTATTAGAGAAACAAAGGAAGAAACTGGATTAGAAGATATTGAAGTTTTAGAGAAGCTAGGGGACTTCACTTTTGAGTTTTCTGACGATCCTGATGTTGGATCTGGAATAAAGACAATTTCTTGGTTTCTCGCTATAAGTAGCAGTTATCGATTAGGCGAAGTAGCTCATGAAGAGCATGAACATGAAAGTATTAAGCAGATTAAATGGTTAGATATCAATTTTGCCAAACAAAATATGCTTCATGACACAGATGCGCAGTACATAATTCAGGCGGAACAGATATTTAATAAAGCAAGTTGAGTGATCTAATCTAGAGGCTGTTCATACCAGGTTGCGTGTTCCTGGAATCCATTCTTTTCATAAAAGCTTCTCGCAATCGAATTGTTGTAATTTGTCATTACCTTGAGGGCCTTTGCATTATTGTCACGAGCAAATTGCTTAAATCTATCAATCAGCTTGCTTCCCCAACCTTGATTTCTTATGTCCTCACTCAAGTACAGACCATCCAGTTCGGCGACTTTTGTCTGTTCTCTCCATGATCTATCTCTTACAGCACCAGTTAAATATCCTAGAATTTTGTCATTATCTTCTATAACCAGCGCAATATTGTCGTCTCTAACAATTGCTTTGGCTAGCTCTTCTTTTCCATCGTCGGTATCTGGATAATTGTTATTAGTAATAGGTGCAAACTGTCTGTCATGCACAAAGTGATCTTTGAGTATATGTATTATTTGGTCAAAATCGGAAAGTGTTGCTTCGCGTATCTGCATGTATTTGGGGTTAGGAAATGTTAAATATGCACCAGTCAGGACTCCTCAACCAGGTCTAACCGAACGTTAGTGAGGTGTAGAGCTGGTTAGTCCCGCTTTGCGGGAGAACCTGAGTAATGCTTTAAAGAACATAGGTGTTAAATATGCACCAGTCAGGACTCGAACCTGAAACCTACTGCTTAGAAGGCAGTTGCTCTATCCATTGAGCTACTGGTGCTCGAAATTCAACAGAGTAATTGTATCATATATGGTGCCATGCTGGAATAGCTGTCCGTTAGCAATTTGGAGTTTTATAAAATTATGTTAGAATCCAAACCTATAATATCTCAAAAAACAATTATGGCAAGTCAACATCCAGATAGAGATCCAATTCCAGTTCCAGTTCCCGAAGGTTTAGTTGCGGTTGAAGGCTTCACTACTTTGAGGCAGTATTACGAGAATGCAGCATACTTTGCAGGTGATGTATCTCAATGGGTAGGTGATCAACCTACAGATATAATTTTGCCGCTTAATGGAGGACTTGTGCCAGCCTACCACGCAGCAGCAGGGCTGACTAGGAATGGACAACTAGGATTAGTGAGATTTATACCTATTGCAAAATATCAAAATACCGATAGATGGAATATAAGTAATGTAGCAGGAGCTGGTGGTCGGAATATTATTATGATAGATGATATGGCTGATACATTAGATACGCATAGACAGGTATCAGGGGCATTAGGTATTGAAGTTCCATTGGTTGCTATGACTCGCAAAGAAGGTACTCCAGAATATCATGGAAATAGTGACTCAGTTTTAGTTGTACCGAATAATCCAGATGGCTCTGAGCCATGGATAATGAGTAGTATGGGCTTGAATAGTAATCAATACACAATGGCAGAGATAAGGGCAAATGAAAGATGGTCTTACACTATGTTAAGACCAGACGGCACAAATAGGGCGATCAATGTACAAGCTTACGATACATTCTTAGCACAGCATCAGTTCCTTGTAATGCCTCCATATATGAATTCTTGGCTTGGCGCACAGATGTATATCGACACTGAAAGAAATCATGATCCTCAAACAAGAATAGAATATATTCGAGATTTATTCGCAATGGAGGGTGTGCCTACTGTTCGCTAATACATTTTTTGTATTACGTTACAATGAAATAGTTTTCAGCTTCTGTGAAAATAGCAGTAATAAATTACTCACAGATGAACAATAAACAGCAAACTGATTCAAGCAATGAAATATACGCTGTCCCAGAATTAAGATCATTTCTACATGATCTAGCAAATCCACTAACAATAGTTCAATTAAACCTAGATATTCTCAAAAGTGATATTTATAGTCGCAATAAGGAAGAGATTGACAAGATTGTAAGAACTGCTCTCCAAGGCATTGAGCATGCAAACAGAATGATACTGTCTGTAAGAGCAAATACCAGACCTGCAGAACACAAATTTGAGATTGGTAAAGAGCTACAGAATATATTTAGTATCTTTGCTGATGAGTATAAAAATGAGGGGATAATACTATCCCTAAGTACTAATTCAGAAAAGCAGCTAACTGGTAACCTTATGGATTTTCGAAGAGCAATAATTAATCTAATAGTAAATGCAGCTGATGCAGTAAAACAGAGCAAACACCCAGAGAAGCTAATAGCTGTTTCTACATTCAAAAGAGAAAAAGAATATGTAATACAAGTTCAGGATAATGGGGTAGGTTTTAATGAAAAAGAACTAAAGCTACTCTTATTACCTGGTTGCACCACCAAAAGAAATGGGGATGGGCTTGGACTATGGATAGTGGCACAGACTATTCATGATAAGTTTTCTGCCAAACTTACCTGTAGCTCTACTCCAGGGGTAGGCAGTATTTTCTCCATTCACATTCCGGAATAAAGCATTATTCAACAATGAAACCAACGCCGTGTATAGTTCGAATAATATTCGGCTTGCCGCCTATATTTAACTTTCTGCGGATATTGCTTAAATGAACATCTACTGTACCTGAAAATGGCTCTGAATAGATAGACCAGATATTGTTTAATATTTGATCACGTGTTATAACCCGCCCCTTGTTTGCTACCAAAAAGTGAAGAATATCAAATTCCTTTTTCCTAAGCCCAATCGCTATGCCATCCCTAGTAACAGTTCTTTGATCGGTATTGATTTCAATATCATTAAACTTAATAATAGCGTCTTTCTTACTTGGTGGTCTTTTAAGCAATCCATTTATCCTAGCTTTAAGTTCTCTAAGATTAAAAGGTTTAGGTAAATATGCATCAACTCCTTTGCTAAATCCTTCTTCAATATCTTCTACTTGATTCTTCTCAGTCATCATTAGAATTGGAACCTCGATCTTCTGCTCTCTTAATGCCTTAGCGATATAAAAGCCATTTCTCTCTGGCAAAACAACATCAAGTAGAATCAAATCATATGTATTGTTCCTAGCGGTTTGAAGCCCTTTGAGCCCGTTGTTTTCTATAGTGAATTGATACTGCTCAGAGGTGAAGTAATCCCGAATAGTTTCCGCAAGTTGATTATTGTCCTCGATAATTAATATTTTGTACATTTTTTTATGATAAAATCTTCATCTTGAATGTAACGCAAAAGATTTAAATTTTTCTTAAGTTTTAATAAAAAGTGCAAAAAATAACTAAGGTACCTAATTTCGGAACATACGTAATTATATCAGTAATAGTGCTATCTATCGTTGGATTTTTCGTGTATCAGAATAATATTGAAGAAGAGTCTGCTGAAGCACAAGAAGTAGCTGAGGAAGGGGAAGTGGAAGGAATAGAGACTAGTGAAGTAGAACCAACCAGTACATCAGCAGATACAACCCTGTCAGTTACTGATACGCAGAGAAATGCTGTTGTCTATATTGATAGTAACAAAAATAAGACAAGAGATAACGGTGAAGATGTGTGTGATGTGTGTATTGCAAAAGTATTTAATGTAGCACAGGCTAATTTGTACGGTGCACTTCCAGGTCTATCTAGCGTAAAGGAAATCACAATCAACGGTGGTGGACAATTTGATATCTCTAAGGTAGTTGGTACTAATCAAGCATGGGGATTCTTTCAGGATAGAGAAGTACTTATCCCAAATGCATTGGTCTTAGCTAATGATGGCGCATCCGATTTAGAGATACCTGCATGGGAAACATCAGTGACCATCTCAGGAGTAAATGCAAATATTACAAGTTCTCTTAACACTGGCAAAACAGAAAATGGGTTTGAGGTAATTTATATTTTCGACTCATTGCTACCAGCATTGAAGAAAAAAGCTGACGCAAATGAGGAAATCTGGATAGTATTGACTCCTGATCTTACACAGCCTGCTAAGCTTTATGTTGCTTCAGCTAATTTTACACAGGACAAGAATAAGCAATATTCAACATCATCAACTGGTTATTATCTCAAGGTTAATTGGTCGATATTGGAAGAATTTGATACAGCAGTTGATGCAGACAATGTAAACTTTGTCCTTCTATAATATTTGCTTCTCTCTAGAATAGCAGTTTATACTTAGATCAATATGAATATTGATCTAGAAAAATTAAAGTTAATCCCCTTTATGCCGAATGAGCTAATAGAAATTAGTGAAGATTACGTGGTGGCTGCAGAGAAGGGACTATCAGCAGAAAAAGATTGCCTTAAAATGCATCCTAGTTTCTTAAGTGAGAAAATCTCTCAACATAATAACTCCTCAATACTTGCTGTAGATATAGGTGGTACAAATATAAGAATAGCTTTATTCAGATATGACACATCTAAAAACAAGCTTGAAATAGCTGACAAAGTATCTGTATTTGAAACTAAAAATGCCTATAAACAAGGTGATCTAACTGGATTCATCAAGTATATTAATGACTACATTGAAGAATATTGTTCTAAGTTAAATGAACAAGTCGATTGGATAGGTGTTTCCTATTCATTTCCATCTGATATTATTAAAGTCAATAATCATTTAGACGTAACTAGAGCTAATTTTGGTAAAGATTCATG
Organism: Candidatus Dojkabacteria bacterium; assembly: GCA_020429485.1. GTDB lineage: Bacteria > Patescibacteriota > Dojkabacteria > B142 > OLB20 > JAGQLK01. The sequence continues at coordinate 8,917 of JAGQLK010000007.1, forward strand.
GGGCAAAGGTTATGTTATTACTGAGTCAGAAGTAAACATAACTGCTGAATTACGAAATGATCTCAAGAAGAGAGGTGTTCAATTTAACAAATGGACAGCCCTGAACGATGTTATAGCGCTTAAGCTTGCCGAAGTTAACGCTTTAGCAGCACTTGTGGTCGGCACTGGATTTAATCTTGCTGTCATGGGGCCAGATAAGTATCTGTACAATACGCAATCATCTAGGTTTACAAACAAACTAATTGAGGATAATTATTACTGGTTGAATGATCCATTTTATTCCCAATATGGCATTAGTGAAGTTCAGATTAGTGGTAGATATCTATATAAGAGGTTTATTGATATTATCAAGCTTTCGGATGAGTATGATCAAAATTTTGTAGACTTGGTTTCGACAAGAAAGTCAGAAGTAATTAGCCTAGTGCTTGCGGATAATTTCACTCAGATGGAAGAATACAAAGGAAGTGAAATTAGTCATTCTGAGAGAATGCAATATAAATTAATTGCAGATGCTTTACTTGAACGTAGTACAGATCTAGCTAGTGCGGAATTATCTGGAGCAATTAAGTTTAGTTTGAAGCATAATCCTGATTATAATAAGAGTAAGATTGTTGTTAATACGGATGGCTCGGTGATTAGGAAAATGCCTAATTATTACCAGAAAATTTTGAACAAGACTTCTGGTATTCTTGCTACAGAATTTGAGCTACGTATAGTTGAAGACTCAGGAATATATGGAGCTGCTTATGCTTCGTTGCTTAACAGCTAAGGTCCGAATACAACAAGGTGAATAATAAGATAGCTAATTGTAAGCGCCATAGACCAAGCTTCTGTAATCTTAACTTGTTTTGCTACAAGTTTAGATAAGTAAATACCCATCCAAGCTGCAAAAGAAATTGCTACAAAATCAACAAGTAACCCTGTACTTGTATTTCTGGCTAGATTATTGTCTGTAAATATTAAATCCACACAAGCCACACCCAGTACACCAAGTCTAGTAAATATAAATGTGAACATACCCAAATAAGTGTATTCAAACAACCATTGTCTGTACTTAAGTTTATGTTTTGAGAAGAGTAGTACGAAATAATAAATCCCTGAGATAACTATGCTTACAATAGCGAATATTAGAAAGAAGATAAGCGAATCTAGAGTGGTGCTTAGAAAAGCATTATCAATCCATTCAGGAGGAAGTGTCCCATAAAAGCTTTGGTTAAAATACAGAGCAACTACTCGAACTAAAATAAATAATACAGCTAGCTTCAACAAACCTAGAGGTTTTACTTTAAGATAGTTATTACTAAAATTCTCAGGCTCTAAAATAAGATACTTAATGTTTTTTATGTTACTAATAAGACTTGTGATATTTACTTCCACGGCACTAAATGTTAGATTAAACTATAAAATAATAGCACCTTTTTTGTTATGAGCGAATTTTTTATCCCATTTGTTGCCTCACTAATCGCAGGGATTGTTACAGCGGTGCTTATGAAAGGTGATTTTAAAAAGATTATTCGTGAAGGTAAAAAGCACAGTAATACTGAGATCACAGTAGATTTATAGTCATCGCTGCAGTTATTAATGAAAAACTTCTTCTCGAAGCATAAAAATATTCTACTACTGTCAATTGTAGCTTTTATTCTGCTTCGCTTACCATCGTTCTGGGAACCCAATTGGCACCCTGATGAGGGTTTCTATGCTACTGTAGCAACTTCTATGGCTAACGGGAAAATTCTCTATCGAGATACTTTTGATCATAAAGCACCACTTATATATTTTACCTACATGTTAGGTAGTGGGTTAGGTAAGTTATTCTATATCAAGCTTCTAAACTTGATCTTTGGACTAGTTGGATTAATAGGCTTTTCTAGATTAGTTAAAGTCTTTAGTAAATCAACAGCAGTATATCTAGCAAGTATTATTTCGTTTACATTACTATTTGGTAGTTCATTTCGGGAAGGAAATATTGCTAATACAGAGAACTTCTTTGTTCCAATAGTAATCTGGGCTCTTGTTTTAGCCTTAGAATATCCGACCAAGATCAAGTATTTTATATCTGGGATCTTGTTCGCTTTTGCTTTTCAGTATAAGTTTCACTCATTGCTCGACCTGTTTGCCTTATGCTTATTTTGGCTAGTCTTAGATCCCAAAAATGTGGTTCAACTTATAAAAGACAAATTGGTATGGATCTTGGGTGGATTTGGATTAGTAAACTTCCTTGTAGTCATTTTTCTTCTATTAAAAGGGCTATTCTTTGATTATTTCAATGCTGTTTATTTGTTTAGCTTTTCTTATTCAACTGATAATAGAGGATTTGTACTTAACAGATTGGATGTAAAGTTACTTGTCTATCTACTGCTTCTTATTTGGGCTTATTGGAAGTATAAAAAGAAGCAAAATATCTCAGAAAAAACATTTCTCTTACTTATTTTGGCTTCATCAGCGCTATTTGCTATGTCGTTAGGAGGAAGAAACTATCCTCATTATTATCTACAACTAGTTCCATATGCATCAATTATAATTGGATTTTTATATGTCAAATACTTGCAGCATAATAAGCTGCTACTAACAGGTGCCGTAATAACCATATTTTCAGGTCTACTGCTTTTGCATCTTGTGGGCGGTTATAAAAATGCAGCTTGTCAGCGCCAAGGTATATTATCACCAAATGAATCTGTGTTTAGATACTATTATGTCTTTGGTAAATATCTTACTGGTGATACATATACGCACTCTGAGTATTTCAACTGCATCGAAATGCATATTGAAGATCTACAAGAGCAAGTAGCTGATCTAGACCCAGAACAGATATATATTTATGATTTTATAGGGTGGCACTATCTGGCAATTGGCTATGAACCGCCTGTAGTTTTCCTTAATCCGTATCATACATTTTTAAGTGACTATATAGCAGAAGATGTTATTAAAGAATTAAAGGCAAACAATGTTGATATGATTGCAATTAGGGTGGGTATAGATCCTGAGGATGGTTTGGAAGATTTAATTCAAGAAGATTATGAATTAGTTAGCAGTTCAAGGTATTATAACTTTTATAGAATCAACGAATAGATGAAAAAAGTTAATGTAATAGTTCCTTCTTACAATGAGGCTGGCAGAATAGAGAGAACACTTGAAGAATATGCAATGTTTGTTCGCTCTATGAAAACCAAATATGACTTATATCTATACGTTGTAAATGACGGCTCGAAAGATCAGACTGCAAAGATAGTGAAGGATGAATTAGCAAGGCTTAATGTTGCATCAGAGTTGTTAAACTTAGAAATCAATCATGGCAAAGGTTATGCACTAAAATACGGGGTGTTTAATTCTAGGAAGGCTGATTATTATTATTTAGCTGATGCTGATCTATCAGCTAAGTGGAATGTGTTAGCAGATTTTCTAGAGCTAGCTGAAAAGGAAGATTATGATGTGGTTATTGCCTCACGTGGCCTAGAAACGTCAGAAGTAAGTACTAAAGTTTATAAGAGATTACTAGGGAGATCTGCGGCACTAGTTATTCAACTATTGCTTGGATTAGATATTCAAGATACACAATGTGGGTACAAGCTATTTAAAGGTAAAACATTGCCTGCATTTAAGGAATTAACTATAGATAGATGGGGTTTTGATTTTGAACTACTATATTTAGTTGATAAAATGGGTTTTAGTATTGGTGAAGTTGGGATTAAATGGGTCAATAAGTCTGGAAGTAAGGTGAAGTTAAGTGATTATCCCAAACAGCTAATCGAGCTTCTGAAAGTACGAATCAAACATTAATAATGGAGAAATTCAAACAATTCCTAAAAAACAACATGAATAGAGAATTAGCCTTACTCATGTTAATCATTTTGATTGGCTCTTTTGTAAGGTTTTATAATCTTGCTTGGGATGAAGGCTGGTTTTTCCATCCAGATGAAAGAAACATTGCTTCTGCGGTATTAAATTTAGATCCTGAAGTAGGTGACTATAATCCTGATTTCTTCGCATATGGAACTTTGCCTATCTATCTCACAAGAGTATTTTCCGGGAATGACTTTCCACAAGCAATATTGGTAGGTAGAACTATGAGCGCATTTTTCTCTACACTATTAATTCCCTTAACATATCTAATCACCAAAAAGGCCTTAATAATAATTGATAAGAAAAAAAAGAATCAATCTGGACTAGCACTTTTCGCAGCTGTATTAGTAGCGTTTGCACCAGGAATGATCCAATTTGCACATTTTGCTACTTATGAGATATTCCTAACATTTGAGTATATGTTAGCGATCTTTTTTGCCTTTAGAGTGGCTGAAAAAGGTAGGCTAAGAGACTATATCTTTTTAGGCCTAGCACTAGCTTTTGCAAATGCTACAAAAGTTGTAAGTCTATCTTTAGTGCCGATTTTATTTGTGGCACATTTTATCTATGTACTTACAACTTATTACAAAACGAGAAGCGACATCAAGAAATCTCTTGTAAAGCTACTGCTTAATTATCGATTCTATCTTGCTTTGCTAATTTGTGCGGTATTCTCAATTGCGTTGTTCCCATATCTTGTTTTGGATTATGAAGCATTTCAAGGGTCGATGAACTATGAAGGTCCAGTCGCAAGAGGAGAACTACTTGTCTTCTATACACAGCAGTTCAAGGAAACGATTCCATTTGTCTATCAAGTAGTCAAGGTCTTCCCCTATATTCTAGGCTGGCCTGTAACTATTCTAGGGCTATTTTCTGCTATATATTTTCTACTTAGAGGAATCAAAGATGTAGCACTAACTCTTGTATTTAGAAATAAGAAAAAAAATATTAACTATGCAGCTTTAATACTATCTACAGCAGCCATTCTCTATGGTGGATTTCATTTCACTCTATATGTGAAGTGGACAAGATATATGATCCCGCTAGTACCGATGTTTATTATCTTGTCAGTATTAATGTTGAAAGATTTATATAAAATCAGAAAGATCAGAGCGGTGATTATGCCGACACTAGTAGTAATAACTATTATTATGGTAGTTCAAGGGTTAAACTTTTTTACAATCTACACAAAGCCTGATCCAAGAGTTGCTGCGGCTGATTGGGCTAGCCAAAATATTGTTACTGACGCACAAATCTTGGCTGAGATTTATGATTTGGGCATCACTCCTTGGAATGGTAAGTTCCCTGTCCAGAATATCACTTTGTATAACTTTTATGACTTAGATACACCTGGCACAACTCTTACCTTAGAAGAACTTAGAGAAATACTTGCTGATACTGATTATATAGTAGTGACTAGTAATAGAATTTACCCAACTAAGTTAAGATTAATTGAACAAAACCCTATTGCTGGACAGTTTTATGCGCAATTGTTTGATGGCACTCTAGGTTATAAACAAATAGCTGAATTTGATAGAGATACTGTTCTTGAAGATTTATTTAGTGGTGATGAATTCAATGGGATTGAGCTACCTGCTACTTTTCAATATGACGAATCATTTAAAGTGTTTGATCAACCTACCATTCTAGTATTTGCAAAAGTGAACTAATGAATATTTTTATGTACACTGCATTTTATTATCCTCATGTAAGTGGGTTAACTTTCTATTTTCAACGTCTGGCTGAAGGACTTGCTAAAAGAGGGCATAACGTAACAATGCTAACAGCAAAGCATGATAGAGCATTGTCCAGTACAGAGATAATCAATGGCGTGAAGGTTGTAAGAACTCCTTATCTGTTTAAATTCAATAAAGGACTGGTGCTGCCATTATTAGCACTGGATGCTTGGAAGTCGATTCGAAGTGCTGATGTTGTTCATTTGAATCTACCAGCATTTGATTCTCCAATAGTTGCATTAGTAGCCAAATTTTTACGTAAAAGAATTGTAACTACCTACGTTTGTGACATTACTTTGCCATCTTTCGTAGGAAGTAGAATGCTGGATAAGTTCATCGATCTTAATCATAAATTCGTACTTAATCTTTCTGATAGGTTAGCTAGCTTTACCAATGATTTTGCACAACATTCAAGAGTAATGAAGAGTTACGCAGATCATACAATAGAAATATATCCTCAGCTTGATTTGCCAGTTAAAGAGAAGAGTATACCTATTCTTACAAAGTTAAATGCTGAAAATGCAGTTATAATAGGTATGGCTACAAGAATAGCTGCAGAAAAAGGAGTACATCTAGTAATTGAGGCTCTAGATCATATAAAAACTAAGTTCCCTAATGTGAAGTTAGCTATAGCTGGTAGTATAGATGCTATTGGTGAAGAAGAGTATATGGCTAAGATCAAAAATATGATTAAGGATAGAGACGACGTATTTTTGTTAGGAAAACTTGAGCTTGAAGAGATGGTATGTTTTTATAAAAATATTGATGTTCTAACTGTAGCAAGTACTAATTCAACTGAAGCTTTCGGTATGGTACAAGTTGAAGCAATGCTGCATGGAACACCATGTGTAGCATCTAATCTGCCGGGTGTAAGAATGCCAGTAAAACTTACTGGGATGGGTGAAGTAGCGCAGATAGGAAGTGTTGAAGATATAGCCGAAAAAATAGTTATGGTGCTAAGTAATGAAAATAAGTATCATAAAACAGTTAAGCAGATTAAAGATATATTTGATGATGAGCAAACAATTAATAAATATCTAGATTTATATGAGCAAACAAGTAGTAAGTAAATTCTTAAATCAATATTTCAAAAATAGGCCTTTTTTTCTAGGGCTGTTTAGAGCTAAAGAATTAGAAATTTTATATAGCAAATTATCAAAACTACCTCGTGACAGGGAATTGAAGATACTTGATTATGGCTGTGGAGACGGATTTTTTACTGATATTTTATTTCAATCGCTACCAAAAGACTTTAAGAGTAACGTTAAACTAGTTGGTTTAGATATAGGTGATGATATTGTAAAAGAAGCTAAGGGATTAGATATTTATGATGAGATAGTAATTTTCGATTCTCATAAGATCCCATTCAAAGATGGCGAGTTTGATTACGTTATCTCTAATAGTGTAATGGAACATGTAGTTCACATTGATGAGAATATCTCTGAGATATCTAGAGTTATGAAAGAAAATGCTACATTTTTCTGTACTATCATGGTAGATACATGGTGGAGAGAAAACTTGTTTGGAACTAAAATATTAGGTCCGCTATATAGAAGGTGGATGAAAGGAATGCAATACGTTGCTCATTCATTAAATCATGAAGATTGGCAGAAAAAGTTTGCTGATAATGATCTTCACTCAGATGAGCTGATTGGTTATCTGGATAAAAAAACGAGTATGTTATCTGATTTGGCACACTACTTTTCTATCCATTCATTAATCTACAAAAAACTATTTAATCGTTGGGAGATCTTTCCCTTTATTTATGACTTAATTCCTTATGCAAAGGCATGGAGCGGGCTGATTGCTCAGGAGGTAAATCTAAGTCAGGCGTCTGGAATTTATTTTGAGTTAAGAAAACATGTTGAAAAATAATTCTTTCATTCTAAAAGTACTACTGGTAGTTATTATCGTGATTGCCGCTGGGCTTAGATTTTATGGAATAAATTGGGATGACAATCAATATCTCCACCCAGATGAAAGATTTATTTCGCTCACTGCTGTAACCATACAATGGCCTGATTCTTTTTCGCAGTATTTAGATCCTGAAACATCTCCACTAGCTCCAGTAAATCATGAGGGGTATGGAAGTTATATCTATGGAACATTGCCATTATTCACGGTTAAAGCATTAGCTGATTACAATGAAACAGGCATCTATGGACAAATCCATATTGCAGGTAGAACTATGAGTGCAGTGATGGATATTGGTAGCTTAGTACTTGTGTTTTTCATAAGCAAGAAATTTTTAAGTAAGAGAGCAGCATTGGCAGCAGCAGCGCTATATGCTGTAAGTGTAATCTCCATTCAACATAGTCATTTTTTCACTTCGGAAAACTATGTTGTCTTCTTCACACTACTGTCGTTTAAGCTATTGATAGACTTTATGGAAAAGAAAGCAGATCTAGCAGTATTTTGGAGTTTCTTCTTGGGCATTAGTTTTGGGCTAATGTTATCTAGTAAATTATCAGGTGGGTTATTTGCCATTATTGTCTTCTATGGCTTCTTTGTGAAAATGATGAAACTGTTCAAAAAAGAAGGAATTAAAAAGACAATATTGCATATGAGTGAATACTCATTTGTAT